>NZ_JBHTML010000461.1:0-508 GCF_042679445.1 Arthrobacter sp. GCM10027362 | reverse complement strand
CGGCGCGGAAGCTGAAGGGGCCCGGGCGGGGTCGGGAGGCGCAAAGCCTTGATCGTGAGGTGCCGGCCGCGGTGCTCCTGCTGTTGTCCGGCCGCAGCCCGGGCGACGGCACCATCGCCGCCCGGATGCACCTCGGACGGGACCGGCCGGGGAACCGGCTGCCCGACCGGAATGTCCTGCGCCGCCGAAGCGGTCACGGCCCGGGTCCGCGGGATCAAGGCCGCGGCGGTCGCCGGCGGCTGCGACCGGCAGGAGACGCCGGCGGCCGGGCGGCAGCGGGCCGGCACGAACGTACTCGCCCTCATCCCGCAGGAGGCCGTCCCGCCCGGGAAAGGCCCGGGATGGCTCCATCATGTTTTCCCAAGCCCGCGGGCGTACCGTGACCCTTGACGGCACCGCCTCAAGATGACGGGCAGGACCGTCACCCTCCGGCAGGAGGGGAAGACATTGCCCCGGCTTTGCCCCGGCCGGGGCAATGCCCTGCCCGGGGTCAGCGGCGGGCATCCAT
>NZ_JBHTML010000460.1:0-521 GCF_042679445.1 Arthrobacter sp. GCM10027362 | reverse complement strand
ACGCTGGCGGTGCTGCGGGCCGGGGTGGACGTGGCCCGGATGAACATGAGCCACGGGGACTACGCCGTGCACGAGCAGACCTACGCGAACGTGCGCAAGGCCGCGGCCGAACTGGGCCGGCCGGTGGGCATCTTCGCGGACCTGCAGGGGCCGAAGATCCGGCTCGGCCGCTTCGCCGACGGCCCGCACCACCTGGCGGTGGGCGACACGTTCACGATCACCGCCGAGGACGTGCCGGGCACCAGGGAGATCTGCTCGACCACGTACAAGGGCCTGCCCGGGGACGTGTCCGTGGGCGATACCCTGCTGATCGACGACGGCAAGGTCGCCCTGGAGGCCGTGGCGGTCAATGACGTCCAGGTGGTCGGCCGGGTCACGGTGGCCGGGACGGTGTCCAACAACAAGGGCATCAACCTGCCCGGCGTGGCCGTGAACGTGCCGGCACTGAGTTCCAAGGACGAGGCGGACCTGCGCTGGGCACTGCGCACCGGCGTGGACATGGTCGCCCTGTCCTTCGTCCG
>NZ_JBHTML010000459.1:0-541 GCF_042679445.1 Arthrobacter sp. GCM10027362 | reverse complement strand
CCAGGGCCTTGGAGAGCGTGGCGGTGAGCACCACGTGCCCGGCCCCGGGCAACCCGGCGGCGTGCACCGCGCCGCGCCCGTTGCCGGCGACGCCGATGCCGTGTGCCTCATCCACCACCAGCAGCGCATCGTGTTCGGCGCAGAGCCGGGCGGTGGCGGCCACGTCCGCGGCATCGCCGAGCACCGAGTAGATGGATTCGATGACGACGACGGCGCGCGGCTGCGGGCGCGCGGCCAGCAGCCGCTCCAGCGCGTCCAGGTCCCCGTGCGGGAACGCGTCGACGGGGGAGCGGGACAGCCGTGCCGCGTCGATGAGCGAGGCGTGGATGTGCTCGTCCCGCAGGATCAGCGTGCCGGGCCCGCCGAGGGCGGTGAGGATGCCCAGGTTCGCGGCGTACCCGCTGGAGAACGCCAGCGCCGCGGGCTGGCCGGTCAGCCGGCAGAGTTCGGCCTCGAGCTGCTCGTGTACCGGCCGGGTGCCGGTGACCACGCGGGAGGAGCCGGCGCCGGTGCCGTAGCGTTCGACGGCGGCGGTGCCGGC
>NZ_JBHTML010000458.1:0-542 GCF_042679445.1 Arthrobacter sp. GCM10027362 | reverse complement strand
CGTCCGGGTCAAGGAGCAGCAGGCCCGGCTGCAGGCCGAGCACGAGGCCGCCGTGCAGAACGGCCAGGCACGCGTGGAGCAGGCGGTGCAGGCCCTGAACGCCGCCGCCCGGGCCCTGCAGCAGCGCACCGTCCCGGTCCTGGCGGATGCCCAGGATACGCTGGCCGCGGCGGCCCTCGAGCTGGCCGAGGCGGTCCTGGGCTGCGAACTGGCCGACGGCGAGCGCGGCGCCCGCGCCGCCTTGGCCCGGGTACTGGGACAGGTGGATGCCTCCGGGGTGCAGGCGGTACGGATGCACCCGGCGGACCTGACCGCGCTGGATCCCCAGGTGCGCCGGCAGGCCGGCATCCAGTTCGTCCCGGATTCCGGGCTGGAGCGCGGCGACGCCGTCGCCGAGTTCGCGGACGGCTACCTGGATGCGAAGATCGGCACCGCGCTGGCCCGGGCCAAGGCCGCCCTGCAGGCGGGCCTGCCGTGACGACGACGGCGGCCCGGCCCGGGCCGGCCCAAGGTGCCGGGACCGTTCCAGGGCAGCCTGTCCG
>NZ_JBHTML010000457.1:0-547 GCF_042679445.1 Arthrobacter sp. GCM10027362 | reverse complement strand
CAGTCCTGGCAGGCCAGCGCCGGGGAGAATCCCGTCCTGGCCACCTGCACCAGCACCGGGCCGCGCTCAAGGCCGTCGTGCGCCGCCTGCCAGGCGGCCTGCGGCAGCCGGGCACGGGCCAGCAGCGGGTCCCGCTCCTGCTGGAAGGAGTCGGCGGTATTCACCACCCGCGGCGTCTGGGTGCGCAGCACCGAACGCTCGCACTGGACGGGCCGCGCCCAGCCGAGCTGGACCAGGCGTTCGGCCTCGGTGCTGCGGGCAGCCGATGCCAGCAGCATCCCGCAGTCCTCCAGGCCGGCCCGCAGCAGCAGGACCTCGCGGGTGTGCTGGTACGGGGCACGCTGCTCCACGTACAGGTCGTCGCCGTCGTCGCAGATCACGATCAGGCCCAGCCCGTGCACGGGGGCATAGGCGGCCGAGCGGGTGCCGACGGCCACCCGGACCTCCCCGTGCAGCAGCCGCAGGTAGTTGCGGTAGCGCGGCGTCGGGCCGTCCTCGGCGCTCAGCCGCGCATAGCCGCCGCTGCCGAGCACCGCTGCCAGCGCCG
>NZ_JBHTML010000456.1:0-552 GCF_042679445.1 Arthrobacter sp. GCM10027362 | reverse complement strand
ACCGGCTGCTCGGGGGCCTCCGGGGCCTCCTCCGGCTTCGCCGGGTCCAGCCGGACACCGGCGGCGTGGGCCAGGATCGCAGCCCGCAGCCGCTGGGCATCGGCCAGCGGCAGGTAGGCCAGGCGCACCGCGGACTCGCCGGCGTCGGCCACCTCGAATTTCAGTTCGGCCAGGGCGAAGATGCGGGCCAGCAGCGGCTGGACGATGTCGATGGCCTGGACCCGGTCCAGGCGCGCCTGGCGGTGCTGGCGGAAGAGGATGCCCGAATCGACCCGGACGTGCTCGCTGGTGATCTGGTAGCGGGTGACCCACCAGGACAGGAGGTAGCCGCCCACCAGCAGCACCAGCACCACGGCCAGGACGGCGGCGGTCCAGCCGAGCCGGCCGTCCGCGGCGACCCAGAGCGTTTCGCCGCGGAACAGCGCCTCGAACCCGTCCCGGCCGAAGAAGTAGGCGATGGCCGCCAGCGCGATCCAGCCGCGGACCAGCGGGGATACCGGGTGCACGCGGTGCCAGGTTCCGGCCGCGTCCGGCCGCAACGGCCCGGGCGCC
>NZ_JBHTML010000455.1:0-554 GCF_042679445.1 Arthrobacter sp. GCM10027362 | reverse complement strand
AGCCGCAGGTGCGCGGCCAGGCGGGTCAGGGTTCCCGCGCGGAGGTTGGCTGCGGCCCGGGCCACCGCCGCGGACTGCTGGTAGAGCCGGGCCCGGCCCTGCGCGGTTTCCGCGGCGGGAACGATAACGGGCAGCGGCTCCGTGACGAGGGGGCCGAGCCGCCGGCCGCGCCAGACCGCGGCCAGCACACCGACCGCCAGCAGCCAGAGCGAGACCGGGGCAACCCAGTCCGGCAGCAGGGACAGCGGATTCTGCGGCTGCTCTGCCGGCTGGATGTCAGTGGCCCGGGGCTGGTACCAGATGAGCGTGCCGGTGCTGCCCAGGGTGTTCAGGGCCAGGGCGGCGTTGCCCTGTTCGATAATCCGGTCATTGCTGAGCACGTGGCTGGCGCCGAGGACCACGGTGCGGCCGTCGTCGGCGGTCGCATAGGCCCCGGCCGGTGCGGCCCTGGTCTGGAAGGTGAAGCACAGCGACTCCGCCCGATAGGCCAGGCCGCCGCGGGAGATGGCCTCCGCGGCCGCCGGGCCGGGCAGCGTGCAGCCGGCAGGCAGCGG
>NZ_JBHTML010000454.1:0-555 GCF_042679445.1 Arthrobacter sp. GCM10027362 | reverse complement strand
GGGGCGCCCAGGGTCAGCAGGGCCATGATGGCGGCCAGCGGGTTCCCGGGCAGCCCCACCAGCGGCCGTCCGTCCGGCAGCCGGGCCAGCAGCGCCGGGTGCCCCGGACGCATCCGGATGGACTGGACCAGGATCCGGGCCCCGAGCTCGGCCAGCACCGGACGCAGGTGATCCGCCTGCGAGTGGCCGGTCCCGCCCGTGGTGACGACGACGTCGGCACCGCAGCCGCGCACCGCCGCCAGCATGGTGCCGAAATCGTCCGGCAGCCGGACGGTCCGGGAGGCGACGCCGCCGAGCCGGCGGATGATAGCCGGCAGCGCGGGTCCGAAGGTATCGCGGACCTTGCCCGGCGCCGGGATGCCGGCGGTAACCACCTCGTCGCCGGTGAGCAGCAGGGCAACCTCGGGCCGGCGGAGCACCGGCAGCTCGTCGTGGCCGCAGACCGCGGCGATGGCCAGGTGCGCAGGGTTGAGCACGGTGCCGGCAGCGATCACGGTTTCCCCGGCGCGGGTCTCCTCGCCGGCGGGGCGGATATGCCGGCCGGCCGGCGGCTCC
>NZ_JBHTML010000453.1:0-560 GCF_042679445.1 Arthrobacter sp. GCM10027362 | reverse complement strand
CGGCGAGCAGGCCGGCCGCCAGCGGGAACCCGACCTGGCCCACCCGGTTGCCCAGCAGCCGCAGCGCCAGCGCCGCGCCGCGGGATTCGGGCCTGACCGCCTGGCTGATCAGGGACATGGTCAGCGGCTGGCCCAGCCCCAGCAGCAGCCCGCCGACGGCCAGGGTCAGGGCGGCGATCCAGAAGCTGCCCAGGAAGAACGGGGTGAACAGCAGTGCTGCGCCGGCGCCGACCAGGCTCGTGACGAGCAGCTGATAGCGGCTGAAGCGGTGCAGCAGCTGCGGGAGGGTCAGGCGCGAGACAATGGAGGCGCAGGCGCGCACGGCCAGCAGAGTGCCGACCGCCACCGGGGCGACGCCGCGCTCCTCCGCGAGCAGCGGCAGGAAGGCGACCAGGATGTCGATCGTGGCCAGCAGCGCCATCGCCGCGAGCAGGTTCCAGGCGACCCCGGGCCGGCGCAGGATCTGCAGCGCGGATTCGGCCGGCAGCGGCGCATGCGGCCCCTGCGTGCCCGGGACCTGCCTGCCCGGGTCCTGCCTGCCCGGGTCCTGGGTGTCCGGC
>NZ_JBHTML010000452.1:0-571 GCF_042679445.1 Arthrobacter sp. GCM10027362 | reverse complement strand
CGTGGCGCTGCGGGCCGACGACGGCGCCGTGTACCGGGGCCGGCTCGCCGTGGCCGCCGACGGCGCGCACTCCCCGGTCCGCGCGGCACTGGGCATCAGGACGTCCTCGCGCCGCTACCCCGATACCTACCTGATGGGCGACTTCCCGGACGACACCGCGGACACGGACCTGGGCGTGCTCTACCTCGAGCCGGAGGGGATCGTCGAATCCTTTCCGCTGCCCGGCCGGCTGCGGCGCTGGGTGGCCCGCACCCCCTCGCTGGCGGCGGCACCCTCGGCAGCGCAGCTGGCCGGACTGATCCGGCAGCGCACCGGTGTAGGGGTGGACGTCTCCGGCAACTCGATGCTCAGTGCCTTCGCCGTCCGTTCCACCCTGGCCCGGCATCTGGTCCGCGGCCGCGTAGCCCTGGTCGGGGACGCCGCACATGTCGTCAGCCCGATCGGCGGCCAGGGCATGAACCTCGGCTGGCTCGACGCCGCCGCCCTGGCCCCGGTCATCACTGCAGCCCTGCGGGGGGAGCCCGCGGGCGCCCGGCTCCGGGAATTCGAGCGCTCCCGCCGCCGCGCCGCC
>NZ_JBHTML010000451.1:0-572 GCF_042679445.1 Arthrobacter sp. GCM10027362 | reverse complement strand
CACTGCTGGCCCCCGAGCATGCCGGCCTGGCCAGGCTGCGCGGCAGCCGGATCATTGCCGAGCGCGTGGACGCCTGCCCCGACGGCGAGCGCCTGTTCGCCGGGCTCTACGGGCAGTCCCCGCGCGCGGTGTGGCTGGACAGCTCCAACGCCGGGGCGGCAGCGGACCCGGAGGTGCCGGTCCGGAACACCCTGAGCATCCTCGCCGACGACGCCGGAAGTTTCGGCCGCTACGCCGAACACCGTTCCGGCACCACCTGCGTCACGTCCGGTGCAGTCACCACCCGGATCCGTGGCCCGTTCTTCCGCTGGCTGGAATCTGCCTGGACGGGCGGACCGCTGCTGCCGGCGGAGGTACCGGGCGAATTCGCCCTCGGCTGGCTCGGCTACCTTGGTTATGAGCTCAAGCGCGAGGCCGGGGCCCGGGACGTTGCGGTTGAGGCACCGGATGCCGCCCTGGTCTTCGCCGGCCGCGCGGTGCTGCTGGACCACGCCCGGCACTGCACCTGGCTGCTGGCGCTGGCGGGCCCGGACGACGCCGGCGGGCCCGGGGACGAGGTCCGGCGGTGGCTG
>NZ_JBHTML010000450.1:0-575 GCF_042679445.1 Arthrobacter sp. GCM10027362 | reverse complement strand
CCGCTACCTGGGTCCGGAGCAGATCTGCGCCCAGCTGAACCTGCTGGCCCCGGAGGTGGTGTGCGGCACCGGCAGCCTGGCGGAGAACCGGTGCCAGGCCTGGCTGGTCGGCCCCGGCGCGGTCGGGGACCCGGACCAGGCGCAGCGGGCCCGGGAGGCCCTTGCCTCCGGCCTGCCCGTGGTGGCCGACGCCGGTGCGTTGGATCTGCTGCCTGCCGAGCTCGGTCCCCAGGTCGTGCTGACCCCGCACGCAGGGGAACTGGTCCGCGTGCTGGCCGGCCAAGGCGTGGAGGCGGAGCGGGAACAGATCGAGGCCTCGCCGGCCGAGTACGCCCGGCTGGCAGCGGGACTGACCGGAGCGACGGTTCTGCTCAAGGGTGCGGCCACCGTGATCGCATCACCCACCGGGACACTGTTCAGCCAGGACAATGCGACCCCGTGGCTGGCCACCGCCGGCAGCGGGGACACCCTGGCCGGGATCCTCGGCGCGCTCGCGGCGACCGTGCGGCCGGAGGCGCTGGAACGGGCCGGCATTCCCGAGCCGGACCGGTTTGCGGCAGTGGCGGCGCTCGCCG
>NZ_JBHTML010000449.1:0-576 GCF_042679445.1 Arthrobacter sp. GCM10027362 | reverse complement strand
GCGGTCTCCTTGTATTTGTCGCTCATGTCCCGGCCGGTCTCGCGCATGGTCACGATCACCTCGTCCAGGGAGACCCGGTGGGTGCCGTCGCCCATCAGCGCCATCTTGGCCGCGTTGACGGCCTTGGCCGCACCGATGGCGTTGCGTTCGATGCACGGGATCTGCACCAGCCCGCCGATGGGGTCGCAGGTCAGCCCCAGGTTGTGCTCCATGGCAATCTCGGCGGCGTTCTCCACCTGGGCCGGGGTGCCGCCGAGGACCTCGGCCAGGCCCGCGGCGGCCATGGAGGAGGCCGAGCCGACCTCGCCCTGGCAGCCCACCTCGGCGCCCGAGATGGAGGCCTGCTCCTTGTAGAGCACGCCCACGGCGCCGGCGGCCAGCAGGAACCTGACGACGGCGTCCTCCTTCTGCTCCCGGCCGGCGTGCTCCATGCCCGGCGCATAATGGGTGGCATAGAACAGCACGGCGGGGATGATGCCGGCGGCGCCGTTGGTGGGGGCGGTGACCACCCGGCCGCCCGAGGCGTTCTCCTCGTTGACCGCCAGGGCCACCAGGTTGACCCACTCCTGCCAGTAC
>NZ_JBHTML010000448.1:0-577 GCF_042679445.1 Arthrobacter sp. GCM10027362 | reverse complement strand
CCGCCGGCGGCCCTGCGCCGTCGGCCGCCGGCGCAGCGCTGAACGCGGCCCCCGGCCAGGATACGAATGCGCGGGAACTGGCCGCGGCGGCCAAGGACTACATTGGGCTGCCCTATGTCTGGGGTGGCACGGATCCGACGGTGGGACTGGACTGCTCCAGCTTTGTCCAGCTGGCCTTCCGGGACATCGGCATCGAGCTGCCGCGGGTGACCTGGGACCAGATGAAGGAGGGCACCGAGGTCGCCTCGCTGGCCGAGGCGCGGCCCGGGGACCTGCTCTTCAGCCACGACGGCGGCCACGTCTCCATCTACCTGGGCAACGGCAAGGCCATCGACGCCCCGCAGCCGGGGGACACCATCCAGGTCCGCGACACGTGGGAGAACGACGCCAACATCACCACCATCCGCCGCATCCTGCCCGGGCCCGGCGTGCAGGCGGCTGCCGCGGTGCCGGTTCCCGTCAATGCCCGCGCAGCCGGCAGTCCGGCCGGCTCCGGAGCGGTGCTGACCGACCTGGTGGCTGCCGCGCAGGCATCCCTGCTGGCCGGGGGAGCGGCATGAGCACCCCGGTGGCGGCC
>NZ_JBHTML010000447.1:0-587 GCF_042679445.1 Arthrobacter sp. GCM10027362 | reverse complement strand
CGGCGGGCGGCCGGCGCCCCCGGCCGGACGGCCCGCTTCGCCGCCATCAGCGCGTAGCCGGCCAGGAAGGCCGCGCCGGCGAAACGGATGACATCCACCGCCGCGGGCACCGCCTGGACCAGCGTGCCGATGCCCAGGATCCCGGCGGCGATCAGCACCACGTCGGAGAGCGCACAGACCGCCACGACCAGGGCGACATGCTCGCCGCGGAGGCCCTGGCGGAGGACGAAGGCATTCTGGGCGCCGATGGCCACGATCAGGGCCAGCCCGGTGCCCAGGCCCAGCGCCGCGCCCCGGAGGATTTCTGCTGCACTCACAGCCTCCGACGCTACCGCGCGGCCCGGGAACAGAACAGCTAAAGAATCTTCAGATACCTAAAATAAGCTAATGAACGAATTTCAGCTGGACCATCTGGCCACGTTCGCCGCCGTCGTCGAGCACGGCACCTTCGACGCCGCGGCGCGGCGGCTGCACGTGACCCCCTCGGCGGTGTCGCAGCGGATCAAGGCCATGGAGCAGGCCGCCGGCCGGGTGCTGCTGCAGCGCACGGCGCCCGTGCAGCCCACCGCCGCCGGGGAGGCCGTGGT
>NZ_JBHTML010000446.1:0-610 GCF_042679445.1 Arthrobacter sp. GCM10027362 | reverse complement strand
GGCCGCCTGGCTGCGTCCGGCCAGGCTGCCCAGCGTCCCCAGGACGAGCGCGCCGAAAAAGAGGCCGGCCGAGACGCTGTACACGCTCAGGTCCGCTCCCCCGGCGCTGGCCCGCACGGAAAACACGAGGCCGCAGAGCACCGCGACGACGGCCAGCGCCAGGCCGGACACCGCGGACAGCAGCCATCGCTGGCCGGCACGCCCAAGCGGCCGCTTCCGTTCCGCACGCAGGCCGGACCGCCAGAGGGCGCCGGTTGCCAGGGCCGTCACCAGCAGCGGCATGAACCAGAGGCTGCCGCCCATGGTCAGGGACGCGCCCAAGAAGCTTGAGTTGGCGGTGGCGCCCAGGGTTCCCATGAGCCCCATGCCGGCCAGCAGGAACGGCAGGCAGACCGCGGCCCAGACCCCGCCCTCCGCCGGGTCGATGCCGGCGTAGTCTTCCGCCAGGTCCGTCAGCCCAGTTCCCGAAGCGGCCAGGGCCGAACCGGCCACGGCCAGGACCAGGACCGCCGCCGCGCCCAGCACCGCGATGCCGTAGGCCGCCGCACCGGCGCCCGCGGATGCCAGCACGTGCTGTTTCGGCACACCGGGGAACGCCTTCGCCGGCGGC
>NZ_JBHTML010000445.1:0-618 GCF_042679445.1 Arthrobacter sp. GCM10027362 | reverse complement strand
CGGGCGACGGCGGCACCGGCCGGAGCGGCCCGGCGCAGGGCGCCCACGGCCGCGGACAGCGAACCGTGCTTGATCACCCCGGCACGCAGCCCCGGAACCACCGAATCCACATCCAGCACGTCCGGGTCCGCCGAGTACACCCCGGCGGCCACCGGAGCGACCAGCCGGTCCAGCACTGCCGATCCCATCCGGGTGCGCACCAGCTCGCCCAGGCTGAGCTGTTCCTTGCGCACCAAGGTCCCCAGTGGCAGGACCTTGTCCGCGGCGGCGCGCAGCGCGGCCCGCCGGCCGATCGCCTTGACAATGTCAGCCTCGGCCGGATCCGCGGGAATGCCCAGGACGCTGGTCTTGGGCATCGGCTGGGCCGATTCCGGCAGCTGGATCCACGCCCCGGCCGGGTTCGGCGCAACGATGCTTTCCCCCAGTCCCAGATCGGCGGCCAGCTCCGCAACAACCGGGGAGCGGGTGGCGAAGGATTCGGCACCGGCATCCAGCATCAGCCCGGCCACCTCGTGCCGCGCCACGCAGCCGCCGAAGGAGTCCGAGGCCTCGAGCACGGAGACGGCCAGGCCCTGCCGGGCCAGGTCGCGGGCGGCGACCAGGCCGGCCACGCCGCCG
>NZ_JBHTML010000444.1:0-633 GCF_042679445.1 Arthrobacter sp. GCM10027362 | reverse complement strand
ACGCGGCCGGCGGCGGCGTTCCCGCCGCGGAACGGCCGGCCGCGGCGCCGGCCCCGGCCTGGGTGTTTCCCTTCGACAAGCCGCCGGCCCCGGCCGAGGACGGGAACCAGGCCCTGGCGGTGAACACCGAGGACGGCTCGGTGGTCTACGACGTCGCGTTCGCCCTGGTCTGGGCCGGGGACGGGCCGGTCGATGCCACCAACGGGGCCTACGCCTTCGCCAGCTGCACCGGCTGCACGGCCGTCGCCGTCGGCTTCCAGGTGGTCCTGGTCCTGGGGCAGGCCGACGTCGTCGTGCCCGAGAACCTCTCCGCCGCGGCGAACTACAACTGCGTCGACTGCCTCACCTACGCCCTGGCCAGCCAGCTGGTCACCACCCTCGACGGGCCGCTCAGCGAGGCCGGCATGGCCGAACTGTCCGCCCTCTGGGAGCAGATCGCCGAATTCGGGCGGAACCTCGGGGACTATCCCCTGTCCGAAATCCAGGGCCGGCTCAACGGGTTCAAGGCGCAGATCCTGGACACCATCGAACGCGACCCCGGCGCGGGCAGCGGCGGCAGCACGGACGCCGGCACCGGTCCAACGCCCGGGCCAACCACCGCACCCGAGCCCGGCGGGACGGCGGCACCGGAGG
>NZ_JBHTML010000443.1:0-635 GCF_042679445.1 Arthrobacter sp. GCM10027362 | reverse complement strand
CGGCATCGAGGCCCGGCACGCCGTCGTCCTGGCCACCGGCTCGACACCATCGGTCCCGCCCCTGGACGGGCTGGACGCGCTGCGGTTCTGGAGCACCCGCGAGGCCACGGCCGCGCCCGAGGTCCCCCGGAGCCTGCTGGTGCTGGGCGGCGGAGTGGCCGGCGCCGAGCTGGCCCAGGCCTATGCCCGGCTCGGCGCACGGGTGACGCTGGTGGCCCGGCGGGACCTGCTGGGCAGCTATCCGGAGCCGGCACGGCGGCTGGTGGAAAAGGGCCTGCGGGCGGACGGGGTGGACGTGCGCCTGAATACCGCCACCTTGCGTGCCGGGCAGGACGGGGACGGCTTCCGCCTGGAGCTGGCCGGCGGCGACGGTCCGCCCGGGCCGGTCACCGGCGCCCGGCTGCTGGTTGCCACCGGCAGGAAGCCGGCACTGGCCGGGCTGGGCCTGGAGGAACTGGGGCTGGACCCCGCAGGACTGGGCGTGGATCCGAGCGGCCAGGTGCGCGGGGTGGACGGCGGCTGGCTGTATGCCGCCGGGGACGCCGCCGGCAAGGCCCAGCTGACCCACCAGGGCAAGTACCAGGCCCGGGCCGCCGGGGACGCCATTGCGGCCCGCGCGGCCGGGAAGCTCGACG
>NZ_JBHTML010000442.1:0-637 GCF_042679445.1 Arthrobacter sp. GCM10027362 | reverse complement strand
CGGCCTGGCGGTTGAGCCCGTCCTCCTCCGCGGCGGCCTGGCCGGCCAGCAGCTGGACGCGGCGCCGGTTGGCGGCCACGTCCGCGGTGTTGCGCCGGGCGGTCTCCAGCAGGTCCAGCTGCTGCCGGTAGCTGGCCTCCAGGACCTGCAGCGGGTCCGGGACCTGCACGGTGCGGGTGGAGCGGAAGACGGCGGTGAGGCGGCGGCGGATGGACATGGCCGGATCCTTGAGGGGTTAGCGGGGACCGGGGTAGTCGGCGATGTCGCGGACGGGGAGGCCGCCCCGGGAGCGGTAGCTGTGGTTCCAGGTCCGCAGGGCGTCTGCTTCAAGGGCCAGATGGCGGCTGGCACGTTCCAGCTGGGCGTCGCCGATGGAGTCACCGGCCAGCAGCAGGGTCTGCCGCAGCTGCGCGGCCAGCGCCACTGCGCGGCCCACCTGCTCGCCGAGCCTTGCGGCCAGGGTCCGTTTCAGGGTCGGGTCCGGTTCACGTTCGGCCAGCCGCAGCTGCTCGTCCAGGGTCCGTTCGGCCCGGGCCAGATGGGCCGCGACCGCCGGCAGGTCGCCGACCGGACGGCCATGGACGCCGGCCGCGGCGAGGGTGCGTTCGGTCGCCCCGGCAGAGCGGCGCAGCTGGAG
>NZ_JBHTML010000441.1:0-641 GCF_042679445.1 Arthrobacter sp. GCM10027362 | reverse complement strand
GGGCAGCGAATGGTGCGACGTCGAGCTGCTGCGCCGGATCCGGCGGCGCTCGCTGGCGGCGCTGCGCAAGGACGTCGAGCCGGTGGAACCGGCCGCTTACGGACGCTTCCTGCCCGCCTGGCAGAACGTCGGCGCCGGGCTGCGCGGGCTGGACGGCATCGCCACCGTGGTGGACCAGCTCGCCGGCGTGCCGATCCCGGCCTCGGCCTGGGAGCCGCTGGTGCTGGCCTCGCGCGTGGACAACTACGGCCCGGCCATGCTTGATGAGCTGATGGCCACCGGCGAGGTCCTCTGGTCCGGGGCCGGCTCCCTGCCGGGCAATGACGGGTGGATCAGCCTGCACCTGGCGGAGACGGCGGACCTGACGCTGAACCCGCAGCCGGACTTCGAACCCAGCGTGCTGCAGTACGAGCTGCTCAACGCGCTCTCCGGCGGCCGGTCCGGGCCGCTCGGCGGCGCCTACTTCTTCCGCCAGCTGGCGGAGGCCCTCGCCGCCGCCGGGACCCAGGCCACCGACGCCGACCTTGTCACCGCGCTCTGGGAGCTGGTCTGGGCCGGGCGGATCGGCAACGACACCTTCGCTCCGGTGCGGGCCCTGCTCGCCGGGGGCACCACCGCACACCGGCAGCGCCCGGCCACCC
>NZ_JBHTML010000440.1:0-651 GCF_042679445.1 Arthrobacter sp. GCM10027362 | reverse complement strand
CTCGCCACCGGCCCCGCGGACTGCCGGGACGTCCGGCGCCGCTGCCAGCACCGCACCGGACGACGGACCGGACTCGGGACCGGAGACGGCAGCGGGTCCGGGAACGGAAGTGGTAGTCCACGTCGCCGGGGCCGTGGCCAGGCCCGGCATCGTCCGGCTGCCCGCGGGCGCAAGGGTCTTCGAGGCCGTGGCGGCCGCAGGCGGCACGGCGAAGGACGCGGACGAGTCGGCATTGAACCTGGCCGCCCCGGTCGAAGACGGCCAGCAGATCTTCGTCCCCTCACCCGAACATCCGGCTCCGGCCCGGCAGCCGGAGGCGGCCGGTCCGGAGCCGGGAACCGGCCCGGAAGCGGCGGCACCGGGTGCCCGGAAGGTCAACGTGAATACAGCCGGCGCCGAGGAACTGATGACCCTGCCGCGGATCGGTCCGGTCCTGGCCCGGCGCATCATCGACTTCAGGCAGCAGCACGGCGCCTTCACCCGGCCGGAGGACCTTGATGCCGTCCCCGGCATCGGTCCGGGACTGTTGGAGGCCCTGCTGGATCTGGTGGCGGTATGAGCCGGCAGCCACCGTGGCGGCGCTACGCCGAGGCGGCCGCTGCGGGCTTGCCGGCGGGGCATCCGGCAGCGGAGGCGGAGCCCACGGCAGCC
>NZ_JBHTML010000439.1:0-655 GCF_042679445.1 Arthrobacter sp. GCM10027362 | reverse complement strand
AGCCGGCCGCGTCCGGAGATCGCGGCGGCGGCACCGGCGAACGACGTCACGGCAACGGCCAGCACGGCCCAGGCCGTTGCGTCCCAGAAGCCGGCCTGTCGCACCGCCAGCCAGCTGGCCGCATTGGCGCCGGCGGCGGGCAGGATCCAGCCCAGGTACAGGCCCATCGGCGCATCCACCAGCAGGCCCTCGGCCCGGCCCCGGCCCGGGAGCAGGTTGAGGCGGTGGACCGCGGCGGCGAGCACGGCCAGCAGGGCCAGGATGACCAGGAGCGTCAGGTCAATGGCGCCGGCCCGCGCGGCCCAGCTCCAGCCGGCGTTGAGCAGCAGCGACGCCGCCGCCAGCCAGCCCGTGCCGCGCTGGCGCGGGCTGCGGCGCTGGGACGGAAACCACTGGAACACCGTATAGGCCAGCAGGCCCAGGTAGATGGCGGTCCAGGCCAGGAACGCACCGCTGTCCAGGGCCAGCAGCGTGAAGCCCGGTGCGAAGGCGCCGTCCGCGGCATCGCGGATGGAAGGTCCGCCGGTGAGGCCGGAACCGCGCACGGCGGTGTAGCCGCACACGAACATGGAGCCGGTGACGGCGAGCCGGCGGATGGTGTCCGCCCCGCCCGCCCGGCTCACCGCGGCGCGTTCCCGGGGCGGCCCGGCTGCCG
>NZ_JBHTML010000438.1:0-660 GCF_042679445.1 Arthrobacter sp. GCM10027362 | reverse complement strand
CCGCCCGGCGCCCAGCAGCCGCGCGACGGCGGGGGTGGTGGAGTAGGCCAGGAAGACCATCAGCCCGACGCCGGTCTGCACCACCGTGGCCGCCAGCCCGACGCCGGCCAGCTGCGGCACGCCCAGGTGCCCGACGATGGCCGAATCCGCCAGCAGGAACAGCGGCTCGGCGATGAGCGCGCCGAAGGCCGGCACGGCCAGGGCCAGGATGCGCCGGTTCAGGCCCCGGGCAGGTTTCACCGGCAGCAAGCGTTCAGTTCCCACGTCTGACAGCATAGGGCCCTGCCGCCGCGGCACACCGGTCGCCGGGGCTACCGGCGGGAGCCGGCGTTCTTCGGCCCGTTGGGCGCCACGGTGAACCGCACATAGCTGGCAGCGTTGGCGGAACCGGCCACGGTGGTGCGCTGCAGCCTGTCCGCGGCAGCGTCCCGGCCGTAGGCCTGAAGCCACTCCGAGTCCTCGGCCAGGGCGCGCACGATCGCGCGGAAGCCGAAAACCTGCTCCGGGTCATCGGCCGCTGCGGCCGGCGGGGCCGGGTCGAACATGTCCGCCTGCGCCAGGACCACCACCGCGCGGTCGTGGCGGCGCCCGGCGTCCCGGAATGTTGCGCGCAGCCGCCGCAGCGCCGCCTCGATCCGGTGCTTCGCCCCGGCTTCCGGC
>NZ_JBHTML010000437.1:0-666 GCF_042679445.1 Arthrobacter sp. GCM10027362 | reverse complement strand
CCAGTTGGTCAGGGTGTTGACCATGGTCTTGGTCTGGTTGTTGGTCCGGATCGCCGCGTCCGAGGCCTCGTCGAACTCGAAGTCCTCCGGGTAGAGCACAATGTCCACGTCCCGCGAATGCGACAGCTCGCGCAGCTCCAGCGGGGTGAACTTCACCTGGGCCGGCCCGCGCCGGCCGAAGACGTGCACGTCGGTGACCGGGGAACTCTTCAGCCCCCGGTAGACGTTCTCCGGGATCTCGGTGGCCAGCAGGTCCTCGGCGTGCTTGGACAGGATCCGGGCCACGTCCAGGGCCACGTTGCCGTTGCCGATCACCGCGATTTCCTTCGCCTCCAGCGGCCACTCCCGGGGCACGTCCGGGTGCCCGTCGTACCAGGAGACGAAGTCCGCGGCGCCGAAGGAGCCCTCCAGGTCCACCCCGGGGATGTTCAGGTCCGCGTCCCGGACCGCCCCGGTGGCGAAGATCACCGCATCGTAGAGGCGGCGGAGGTCCTGGAGCGTCAGGTCGGTGCCGTAGTCCACGTTGCCGAAAAACCGGATGTCCCCGCGGTCGAGCACCTTGTGCAGCGCGGTGACGATCCCCTTGATCCGCGGGTGGTCCGGGGCCACCCCGTAGCGGATCAGCCCGTAGGGCGCCGGGTAGCGGTCGAACAGGTCGATGCTGAC
>NZ_JBHTML010000436.1:0-667 GCF_042679445.1 Arthrobacter sp. GCM10027362 | reverse complement strand
GCCAGCCGCCGGACCTCAGCCACCCGCGCCCGATGGCCCAGCGTGGCCGAGGGCAGCGCCCCGACCCAACGCACCACCTGCCGGCCCAGCACATCGTCCTCCCCGATCGGCAGGCCCAGCAGCACCGAGGCGTCCGCGAGCGCCTGGCCGCAGAGCTTCTCGTCCGACCAGGCGGTGAAATCCTCGGCCGCCCCGGGGGCGTCCCGGCTGACGGCCCGGCCATAGGACAAGCGCAGCACATGGTTGCCGGGTCCTGCCTCGGCCGCGAGCCAGGGCCATTTGGCGGTGGCGTGGGTAAGCGCCTTGGCCCGCACCCCCGCCACGCCCGGCGCCACCAGCAGGCCGGTGCCGCGCGGGGCGGCGTCGAGTTCGGGCATGTCCACCACCAGGGTAACCAGCGCGACGGCGGGACCCGGAGCCGGCTCGGCCGCCTCCAGCCCGGGGAGTGAACCTGCCAGCAGGCGGACCGCGGACACGCCGTCAGTGGCCACCACCAGGCCGGCGGCGGAAAAACCACCGGCTGCGGAGTCAACCTGCCAGCCGGCTCCGTTGCGTTCCACGCCGGCCACCTTCGCCCCGGTAAGCAGGCGCACTCCGCGGTCCTTGAGGTCCTGGACCAGGCGCTCCACGAGCAGGCCGGCGCCGCCGGAGATGCCGGCGACGGCGG
>NZ_JBHTML010000435.1:0-674 GCF_042679445.1 Arthrobacter sp. GCM10027362 | reverse complement strand
GCCTGTGCGGTGCAGATATTGGAAGTGGCCTTCTCGCGGCGGATGTGCTGCTCGCGGGTCTGCAGCGCCAGCCGGTAGGCCGGGGTGCCGGTGTTGTCGCTGGAGACGCCCACAATACGGCCCGGAAGGGTCCGCTCCATGCCGGTGCGCACGGCCATGTAGGCCGCGTGCGGGCCGCCAAAGAACAGCGGCACGCCGAAACGCTGGGCGGTACCGACGGCGATGTCGGCGCCCTGCTCGCCGGGCGGGGTGATCAGGGTCAGGGCCAAAAGGTCCGCGGCCACGGTGACCATGGCGCCGCGCTCCTTGGCCGCGGCAATGACACCGGAGTGGTCGAACACGCGCCCCGAGACGCCCGGCTGCTGCAGCACGATGCCGGAGATCTCGCCGTCGGGCAGCCCGGCGGACAGGTCCGCGACCTCGACCTCGAAGTCCAGCGCCTTCGCGCGGCCCGTGACCACGGCGATGGTCTGCGGCAGCAGGTCCGCGTCCAGGACCGTCCTGCCGTCGGCGGCGGCCTTGTTGGACCGGCGCATCAGCAGCACCGCCTCGGCCACCGCGGTGGCCTCGTCCAGCAGCGAGGCGTTGGCGATCGGCAGCCCGGTGAGGTCCTCGACCATCGTCTGGAAGTTCAGCAGCGCCTCGAGCCGGCCCTGGGAGATCTCGGGCTGGTA
>NZ_JBHTML010000434.1:0-680 GCF_042679445.1 Arthrobacter sp. GCM10027362 | reverse complement strand
CGCCGGCGCGGCACCTGCTGCCGTGGCACCGGCTGCGGCCGCGGCCGGAGCCGGGGCAGGTGCGGGCTTGTCCGCGAGGGCGCCCTCCACCAGTTCCACGATTTCCTCGCCCGAACCGGCGGCGCGCAGGGCGGCGGTGAAGTCCTTCTTGATCAGCGACCGGGCGAGTTTGGCCAGCAGCTTCAGGTGCGCCTGGTCCGCCCCGGCGGGCGCGGCGATGAAGAAGACCAGGTCCGCCGGGCCGTCCTTGGCGCCGAAGTCCACGGCCGGATCCAGCCGGGCCATGGCCAGGGTCGGTTCGATGACCGCCGTGGAGCGGCAGTGCGGGATGGCAATGCCGCCGGGGATGCCGGTGGCCGTCTTCTCCTCGCGGGCGATGGCATCGGTGTAGAGGCCGTCGAATTCGCTCGCGCGGCCGTTGTCGACCACCATCTTGGTCAGTTCGCGGATGACCTGGGCCGGGCTGGAACCGAAGTTGCGGTCCAGTGCGACCAGTTCGGGAGTGATGAGGCGGGACATAGGGTGTCTTCCTTGTCGTCTTCCTTGGCTTGCTGCGGTTAGAGGGCCGTGACGGTGACGGCGTCCGGCGTGGTCTGGTTCAGTGCCGGCAGCGTGGTGCCGGGCAGGGCCGCGGCCGCGGCCCCGTGGGCCACCGCCTGGCGGAGGCAGTCCGGGGCGGA
>NZ_JBHTML010000433.1:0-686 GCF_042679445.1 Arthrobacter sp. GCM10027362 | reverse complement strand
GCCCAGAGCGCCGAGCCGGCGGCGGAACACGCGGCGAACGGCCGGAACGGCACATCGGCAAGTCCGGCGGCGGCCACCGCGGCGGTCCGGCCCCCGGGAATGAAGCGGGCGGCCATGATGGCGGCATAGGTGGAGGATGTGCCGGCCCGGCCCAGGGCCGCGGAGATGGCGCGGTCCACCACCCGCCCCCAGCGGAACCTGCCGAGCCAGGTGTTGATGCCGCGCTGGAAGAGCACAAAGAGGAGCAGGTCGCCGGCCCAGCTGCCCAGGAAGGCGCTGGCATACACCAGGGGAAGCAGCAGCCGTCCGCCCGCCAGCAGGGTACCCCCGCCGATCACCAGTGTCTCGGACGGCGACGCCGGGACCGGGGCATCGAGGATCGTCAGCGCGAGGGTCACCGGGTAGTAGAGCCACTGCCACGGGCCGTCGGGGATCTCCACTTATCCACTGTAGCCGTAACGGATCTTCGGTGGCAGACTCCGGTGCCATGGAAATCAGCATTCTGGAGGGCGACATCACGGCACGGCCGGTGGATGCGGTGGTGAACGCCGCCAATTCGGGGTTGCTCGGCGGGGGAGGGGTGGACGGGGCCATCCATGCCGCCGCGGGGCCGGAACTGCTGGCCGCCTGCCGGGAGCTGCGCCGGACCACGCTGCCCGGCGGCCTGCCGGTGGGCCAGGCCGTGG
>NZ_JBHTML010000432.1:0-689 GCF_042679445.1 Arthrobacter sp. GCM10027362 | reverse complement strand
CACGACGACGCGGTGCCCGGCGGCGGCCAGCAGTTCGACGGCGGCGGCATGGTGCAGCGGCGGCCAGGCGCGCGCCGGCACGGCGGCACCCGGATGGACCGCGATGTAGGCACCCTCGCCCACCAGGTGCGAGACATCGGGTACGTCCCGCACGCGCAGCCGGCCGTCGTCGCCGGCCGGCAGATCGTAGCCGGCGGCCCGGACGATGGCCAGGGCGCGCTCGGCTTCCGGCTGGTCCTCGGGAAAATCTTCGCCCGGCTTCAGCCGCACATCCAGCAACGAGCCGGCATAGTCGGTAGAGGCCCCGGTAATGTGCCGCACGCCGGCCAGCCGCAGCATCAGCGCCAGCGGCAGCGGGGATTGGTGGAAGGAGGTCAGGATGATGGCCTCCTCCACGCCGGCGCCGGCGACGAGCTCCCGCAGCTGGCCCAGGTGCTCTTCGGTCACCTCGGGGGCCGGATCCACAATCCAGGGCGCCGCCCACACCAGCACGCCGCCTACGTGCGGCAGCAGCCCGGCCGCGTCCGCTCCCTGCGGGCCGCACAGCGCCAGCACCTCGTTGCGGCGGCCTCCGCGTCCGGCCGCCACGGCGCGTATGGCAGGACCGGCCAGCAGCACGTCCCCGGCGCTGTCCAGCCGCGCCACCAGTACCCGCCTCATCGGCCTGCACCCCACAGCAACTCGATGGC
>NZ_JBHTML010000431.1:0-692 GCF_042679445.1 Arthrobacter sp. GCM10027362 | reverse complement strand
CCTCGGCCGCAAGCGCGTCCCGGCGCTCCGTTGCCGGTTCCTCCTCGTCGGGGGCCTCCCCGGCGTCCCGGGCCGCGCCCAGCCGTGCGGTGATCTCGGCCAGCGCCTGCTGTTCGGCCAGCACGTTCGCCTCGGCCGCCGATACCAGTTTGGCCAGGCGCCCGCGTTCCCCGTCGGCGGAGCGCAGCATGGAGCCCAGGGTGCCCAGGCGCTCGGCGACGGCGGCGATGCGGGCGTCCGATTCGTTCAGCCGTTCCAGGGCTGCCGCGGCGCGCTGCTTGGCCTCGTCCCGGCGGGCGGAGGCGCCGGCGATGGCGAACTTGGCCCGTTCCATGCGCGCAATGGCCTCTTCCAGCTGAACACAGGTGTCCTCCACCGCGGCCTGCAGCTCGATCAGGCTGGGACCTCCGGCGGTGCCGCCGCGGGCGGCGTAGGCGCTGAAGACATCCCCTTCACGGGTGACGGCGCTCAGCTCCGGGCGGGCGGCGACGATTTCACCGGCGGTGCGCAGGTCCTCCACGACGACGACGGCACCGAGCAGGCCGGCGACGGCGTCATCCAGTCCGCGCGCAGCCTGGACCAGTGACGTGGCCGGCGTCGCACCGGCGGGGAGGGTCTCGGTGCGCTCCTGTCTTGCCGCCCGGCCGGCGGCGGGGCCGTCCGCGATGACCAGGTGCACGCGGCCGGCGTCG
>NZ_JBHTML010000430.1:0-698 GCF_042679445.1 Arthrobacter sp. GCM10027362 | reverse complement strand
TGAACTCCGCCAGCCCGGCCGCCGCCACGGCCGGCTCCAGGCCCAGGCTGAGCGCCACGGCGAAGGCGGCGGCGGCATTGCGGATGTTGTGCTCCCCCGGCACCTGCAGCCGCAGCAGCTGCTCGCCGCCGGGATAGGCCAGCGTGCTGGTGCTGGTGGTGGCGGAGAATCCGCCGGGTAGGATCCGGACCTCGGCGGCCGGGTCGTACCCGTAGCGGACCACCCTGGGCCCGGAAGTGCCGGCGGCAGCCGCCCGTTCGGCCAGGGCGCGGGCACCGGGATCGTCCATGCACGCCACCAACACCCCGCCGGCCGGCAGCAGCGCGGCGAACCGCTCGAAGGAGAGGTGCACGGCCTCGGCCGTGCCATAGTGGTCCAGGTGGTCCGCCTCCACATTGGTGACCACGGCGATGCGCGGACGGTAGTTCAGGAAGGATCCGTCGGATTCATCGGCCTCGGCCACGAAGTACCGGCCGGCACCGTAGTCCGCGTTCACGCCCAGCGCGGCCACATCCCCGCCGATCGCAAAGGACGGCTGCAGGCCGGCATGGCGCAGCATCACGGTGACCATCGACGTCGTCGTCGTCTTGCCGTGCGTGCCGGCCACGGCGATCAGCTCCTGCGGGGCCGTCGACGCGGCCAGCGCCACCGAGCGGTGCACGATCCGCAGCCCGGCCGCCGCGGCGGCCTGCAGCTCC
>NZ_JBHTML010000429.1:0-699 GCF_042679445.1 Arthrobacter sp. GCM10027362 | reverse complement strand
CGGCCTGCTCGCCGCGCCGCTGGGACCGGCCGGGGCCATCTGGTTCGCCTGCGCGGTGCTCGGCGCTGCCGGTGCCGCCAAGCTCGTGCGCCGGGGCTGACGGTACTTTCCCGCCGGCTGCCACGGCCCTAGGCTGAAGCCGGCGGCCTCATCCAGGCCGGGACCGGAAGCCACAGGAGGCACGCCGTGCGGATACTCGTCGCCTATGCCAGCAGCCAGGGATCAACGCAGCAGATCGCCCGGCAGATAGCGGAGGTGCTGGAGCGCTCCGGCCTGCGCGTCGAGGTGCTGCCGGCCGGCCAGGCAGCCGATGCTGCCGGCTACGATGCGGTGGTGCTCGGCAGCGCCATCCACAACCAGGCCTGGCTGCCTGAGGCCGCGGACTATTTCGGCCGCAATGCCCCGGCCCTGGCCGGTCTGCCGGTGTGGATGTTCAGCGTCGGCATGCCGGATGCCCTGCCGGGGCCGATGCGCCGCAAGGCCCGCGAACTGCAGCAGCAGCGCATCGAGGCGGCATTGGCCGGGCCGGTGCGGCCGCGGGAGCATCGGATCTTCTCCGGGGTCTACGGGGCCGGCCGGCTGCCGGCGCCGGGACGGTTCCTGTTCAGGCTGATCGGCGGACGCCTCGGGGACCTGCGGGACTGGCCGCAGATCCGGGCCTGGGCGGAGGGCATTGCCGGGCAGCTGGTGCCGGCCGGG
>NZ_JBHTML010000428.1:0-700 GCF_042679445.1 Arthrobacter sp. GCM10027362 | reverse complement strand
GGGCCGCGGCCGAGGACGGGTTCACCGGCAACGCCGCGGACTGGGGCGGCGGCTGGGGTGCCGCCCCGCCGGCACCGATAGAGCCGGAACGCCCGGTATGGGGTCCGGCAACAGCTGTCCGGCCGCCGGCACCCCAGGCATCCCCGCAGCCGGCACCCCAGCAGCCGGCACCCCAGCCGTCCCCGCAGCAACCGGCACCCCAGGCGTCGCCCCAGCCGTCCCCGCAGCCGGCACCCCAGGAGGCGGCCCGGCAGGCGGCCGCGCCGGTTCCGGCCGCGTCCGGCCAGATCGAAATGATCCGCCGGGCCTGGCCGGAGATCCTCGACGAGCTCAGCAGCATCCGACGCGTGACCTGGATGAACGTGAGTGCCAACGCGTCGCCGGCAGGCTTCGACGGCGCCGTCCTGGCCCTGGGCTTCAAGAACCAGGGCTCGGCCACCAACTTCGAGCGCGGCGACCATGCGGAGAACCTGCGCCGGGCCATCCACAAGGTGCTCGGCGTGGACTGCCAGATCCGCACCGTGGACGGCTCCTCCATGGCAGCGGGTGAGTCGGGCCCAAAAGCACCAATTAGCCGGCCGGAGCCGGCAGGGACACCTGAACGGCAGCAACCGGCGCGCCCCGGCGCCCCAACATCCGCGCCCGCCCCGGAGAAGCCCGCGCCGGTGGCTGCCGCCCAGCCCCCTGCGCAGCAATCCGG
>NZ_JBHTML010000427.1:0-700 GCF_042679445.1 Arthrobacter sp. GCM10027362 | reverse complement strand
CCGCGGGTCCACCGGCCCCACGGTGGTGTGCAGCCGCAGATCCGCCACCCGCAGCCGGCGGGCCAGCGGCCCCTGGTGCAGCGCGATGGACTGGGTGCGCTCGTGCGGCACCACGGCCAGCTCGCGCCAAAGGGCACCCGAACGCATCAGCAGCGCCGTTCCGGTCGCGGCATAGCCGTTGCGCCGCCAGCTCAGCGGCGAGAGCCAGCGCACCCGCCGCGGCGAGGTGAGAAAACCGCCGGCGGCGCCGCTTCCGTCCAGCCCGGCGGCGAAGACCGCCTGCGGGTCGGGGGTTCCCGGGTCCGGCAGCACCAGGGCCAGCATCTGCATCACGTCCCCGCGGGTGCCTACCGGCAGCAGGGTGGTCCGGGCCGCCGCGTTCTCGCCGGCAATGCCGTAGCCGGCAACGTTCACCCGCATCCGGTACCAGCCCTTGAGCCGCCACAGCGGCGGCTGCGTGACGGAGACGGCCTGGACGCGCCCGGGCGGGACGGTCTGGGCGCGGGTTTCCAGCAGCCCGTAGCGCAGCCGGATCCCGTCCGGGGAGATGGCGGCCCGGAAGTTGTACGAGGTGCTGAAGAACCCCCAGTAGCCGGCGGCGGTGCCGAACAGGACCGGCAGCAGCACGGCCGCTGCCGCCGGGGCGTCCGCGGCCGTGACCAGCGCCGCGCCGGCGCCGAGGACCAGCACCAGGGCGACC
>NZ_JBHTML010000426.1:0-706 GCF_042679445.1 Arthrobacter sp. GCM10027362 | reverse complement strand
GCGGCCCGCACCTGTGCGGCGGCGGCGCTGGAGGCCCTGCCCCGGCTGGGGGCCGACCAGGCCACGTGCCGGCGGGTGGAGGACTTCATCGAGCGGTACACCGCCCGCGGCCGCAGCCCGGCCGATGCGCTGGTGGAGCAGCGGCACCACCGCGGCAGCACCGGTGTGCGGGAGGAGAGCCATGGGTGAGACGGACGCGTGGGACGGGCTTTCCCTCGAGGCCCTGCGGGCCGAGCTCGGCGCCCGGCTCGAGCGGGCGCGCCGGCGCACGCTCGCGCTCGCGGACTGCGACGACGCGGAGCTGACCAGGCAGCATTCCCCGCTGATGTCGCCGCTGGTCTGGGACCTGGCGCACGTGGGCAACCAGGAGGAACTGTGGCTGGTGCGCGACGTCGCCGGGATGGCCCCGCTGCGCTGCGGCATCGACGAGATGTACAACGCGTTCCAGTATCCGCGCCGGGTCCGGTCCTCGCTGCCGCTGCTGCCGCCGGCGGAAGCCCGGCGCTATATCGGCGAGGTCCGCGCCAAGGCCCTGGACATCCTGGACCGGATACCGCTGGAGGGCCGGGCCCTCACCGAGCGCGGGTTCGTCTTCGGCATGGTCATCCAGCACGAGCAGCAGCACGATGAGACGATGCTGGCCACGCACCAGCTGCGCGCCGGCGAGCCGGTGCTGGCCGCGGCGCCGCTGCCCGCGGCGGTGCTG
>NZ_JBHTML010000425.1:0-709 GCF_042679445.1 Arthrobacter sp. GCM10027362 | reverse complement strand
CGCGGCGGACTCGCCGCAGACCCCGACGGGCTTGGGCGCATCCCAGGAAGCCGCCCGGGGGCCGTCGAACAGGCCCTGCACCAGGCGCAGCACGGCCGGCTGCCACGGGTCGTTGAGCACCGCGAGCGGGCCGAGCTGGCGGTCCGCCGCCATGGTGTACTGGGTCAGGTCGTTGGTGCCCAGCGAGGCGAATGCCACCCGCTTGAGGATGCTGCCGGCGGTCAGCGCCGCAGACGGGACCTCCACCATGACCCCCGGCGTCCGCAGTCCCGCGGCGGCGCACAGCTCGGCGAAGCGGCCGGCCTCCTCGGCGGTGGCGATCATCGGCGCCATCACCCAGATCTCGGCCCGGCTCCGCGCCGCGGCCTCGGCAATGGCCTGCAGCTGGCGCTCCAGCACCCCCGGAGAGGTCCAGTCCGTGCGGTAGCCGCGCACGCCCAGGGCCGGGTTCGGCTCGGTGGCATCGGTGAGGAAGGGCAGCGGTTTGTCCGCCCCGGCGTCCAGGGTGCGGACCACCACCTTCTTGCCTTCGAAGGCGTCGAAGACGGCTTTGTACGCTTCAACCTGCTCGTCGACGGAGGGCTCCTCGCTGCGGTTCAGGAAGCAGAACTCGGTGCGCAGCAGGCCCACGCCCTCGGCGCCGGTGGCGGCGGCCACCGCAGCCTCCGGCCCGCCGCCCACGTTGGCCAGCAGCGGGATGCGGTGGCCG
>NZ_JBHTML010000424.1:0-714 GCF_042679445.1 Arthrobacter sp. GCM10027362 | reverse complement strand
GCCGGCAAGAGCGGGGCGCGAGGGACCCGCCGTGGCGGCGCAGCCGACACTGCGGGAGCGCCCCGCTCACTAGCCCGGCAGCCGGCCGGACCCTACTGTGGATCTCCCGACGAAGCGAGGTAAGCCATGACCAGCATTACCGGAGTGGGCGTCAGCCCGGGCCGCGTGATCGGCCCCGTGGTGCAGATGCCGCCGGCCGTCACCGAACCGGCGCCGGACGGCCGCATCCCGGCCGGCGCCACCACGGAATCGGAAACGGAGCGGATCAAGGCCGCGGCCAAGGCCGTCCAGGCCCTGCTGAAGACCCGGGCCGAGTCCGCCCGCGGCGACGCCGCGGAAGTCCTCAAGGCCACCGCCCTGATGGCGGCTGATCCGATGCTGATCAAGTCGGCGGCCAAGCTGCTTGCCGCCGGCCGCAGCGCCGAGCGCGCGGTCTGGGAAGCCGGCGGCCAGGTCGCCGAGCAGCTCAGGTCCCTCGGCGGCTACATGGCCGAACGTGCCGCGGACGTGCTGGATGTGCGGGCCCGGATCGTGGCGGAACTGCGCGGGGACCCGGCCCCGGGCATTCCGGACTCGGCCGGGCCGATCATCCTCGCCGCCGAGGTCCTGGCTCCCGCGGACACCGCCACACTGGACCCGGACCGGGTGATCGCGCTGGTCACCGCCGGCGGCGGGCCGCAGTCGCACACCGCCATCATCGCCCGGGCCCTGGGC
>NZ_JBHTML010000423.1:0-721 GCF_042679445.1 Arthrobacter sp. GCM10027362 | reverse complement strand
AGCAGCGCGGTGGCGAGGCAGGAGGCGGCGGCGGTGAGCACGCCGACCAGCGGGGCGAACACCGCGCGGGGGGCGACGTCGCGGAGTTCGTCCACGTCGCCGACCAGCCGTTCCAGGGCTCCGCCACCGCGGGCCAGCCGGCGCCATCCCTCCGGTCGCTGCAGCAGTCCGTTCCAGAGCCGCACCCGCAGCCTGTCGGTGCCGGCGAAGACCGCGTCGTGCAGCCGCAGCCGTTCGTGGTAGCGCAGCACGGCCCGCCCGATGCCGAAGAAGCGCACGCCCACGACGGAGGTCATCAGGTGCAGGATGGGCGGCTGTTCGCTGGCGGCGACGATCAGCCAGCCGGAGAGCCCGGACAGCGCGACGGCGAACAGGGTGGCGCCCAGGCCAAAGCACAGGGCGGCGACGAACCGCGGGTTCCACGGCTGCAGCATGGCCAGGTTGCGCCACAGGCCCGCACGTCCGGGCCGTGCCGGTGGGCGCTGCGCGGATCCGCCCGCCGCGGCCGGGGCACCGGCTCCGTCGACTTGCCCGCTGATGCCCTTCCCAGGGCCGGACAGGGCGTTATCCGGCAAGTCGGTGGGGAGGGATGCCGCGGTGCCGGAACCGCTGGCCGGGATCAGCCGGTCCGCGAGCGCGGCGGTGGCCGGATCGTGGGCCACCAGGATGACCGTCGCCCGGCCGCGCAGCCCGGCCAGGGCCTGCCCGATGGCCCGGGCCG
>NZ_JBHTML010000422.1:0-728 GCF_042679445.1 Arthrobacter sp. GCM10027362 | reverse complement strand
CCGCCAGGCCGGGGGCCGCACGCCCGCGGCGGCACAGATGCCGGCCAGCAACTCGCCCACCGGGCGCGGCTGGCCGTTGGTGACCACCAGGGCCTGCCCGTGGGCGTGCTCCATCCGTTCCAAGGCCCGTACGATCGCGGCCGCGGCGTTGTCGATGTAGGTGGTGTCGATCAGCGCCGCACCCCGGTCCAGCAGCGGCAGCCGGCCGGCGGCGGCCCGCTGGACCACACGTTCGACCAGCTGCGTGTCGCCCGGGCCCCAGACAACGTGCGGGCGGATGGCCGCCACCCGGAATGACGGCGAGTCCGCCGCCAGGGCGAGCAGCTCGGCCGCCGCCTTGGACCGGGCATAATTGCCGCGGGCCCGCTCCGGGTCGGCCGGCCCGGCGCCTTCGCCGGCGAGGGCATGGCCGAAGTGTGCCACGGAAGGGGAGGAGACGAAGACGAAGTCCCGGACACCGACGGCCCGGGCGGCGGCCAGCAGGTTGGCCGTGCCGTCGATATTGGTGACCACGAACTCGTCCCAGTGGCCGGTGAAGGACACCTTGGCGGCGAGGTGGATCACGGCGTCCATGCCGTCGACGGCGCGGGCCAGGGCCGCCGGGTCCGTGACCGAGCCGGAGAACGGTTCCAGCCCGGGTCCGCCGGCCGCGGGGCGGCGCTGGAAGGTGCGTACCTGGTGGCCCTGGTCCGCCAGCAGCCGGGCGACGGCCCCGCCGAGCATCCCGC
>NZ_JBHTML010000421.1:0-747 GCF_042679445.1 Arthrobacter sp. GCM10027362 | reverse complement strand
CGCTCCGCGGATCCGGCCCGGCTGGCGGCCTTCGAGGTGCTGCGCGCGGTGGAACGCGACGACGCCTACGCCAACCTGGTGCTGCCGGCCCGGATCCGGCAGCACCGGCTGGACCGCCGGGACGCCGGGTTCGCCACCGAGCTGGCCTACGGTGCGCTGCGCGGGCAGGGCACCTATGACGCGATCCTCGCCCGCTGCGTGGACCGTCCGCTGGAACAGCTGGACCCGGCCATCCTGGATGCGCTCCGGCTCGGGGCCCACCAGCTGCTGGCCATGCGGGTGCCGGCGCATGCGGCGCTGGACCAGACCGTCGGGCTGGCCCGCGCGGTCATCGGGGCCGGGCCGGGCTCGCTGATCAATGCCGTACTGCGCCGGGTCAGCGCCAAGGACCTGGCCCAATGGACCGACGAGCTCACCGAAACCGAAACGGACCCGGTGCGGCGCGCTGCTCTGGTGCACAGCCACCCCGAATGGATCGTCCGGGCAATGCGCCAGTCCCTGGTCGGGCACGGGCGCAGCGTGGACGAGCTGGAAGCGCTGCTGGAGGCCGACAATGCTGCACCGGTGGTGAACCTGGTGGCGCTGCCCGGGCTCGGCAGCCTGGACGAGGCGTTCGACGCCGGGGCCGAACCGGGGGAGCTGGTCGAGGACTCGGCGCTCTACGCCGGCGGCGACGTCGGCCGGCTGGCGTGCGTGCGTGCCGGCACCGTCCGGGTCCAGGACGCGGGGTCGCAGCTGATCGCCCGC
>NZ_JBHTML010000420.1:0-753 GCF_042679445.1 Arthrobacter sp. GCM10027362 | reverse complement strand
CGCAGGGTGCCGGCTGTGCTAGGTGGGCCCGAACGCCGGGGCGACCTGGCCGAGGTAGTGGTTCTTCGGCCAGTGCCTGAGCCGCTGCGGAAGCAGCGGATAGACCCCGGCCAGCAGTCTGAGCGTGTGCTCGAAACACAGCCGGTGCCCCCGGTTCCACGGCAGCCGGAACTCCTGCCGGAGCCGGCACGGCAGCAGCCCCGCCGTGATCAGGCGCGCCGCCGGCATGAGCAGGCGCATCAGGGCCGGTCCGGCCGGCGGATAGAGCAGCTCCCGTGCCAGGCGCACCGCGACCTCGTCCGCTTTCAGCCCGGCCAGGGTGCGGTCCCAGTAGGCGCCGAAGGCGGCCCGGTCGGCCGGCCACAGCTGCTGCGGCAGCTGCAGGGCGGTGCCGATCCTGGCGTACTCGCGGTAGATGAGATCGGCGGAGGCGTCGTCGAGCGGGCCGTGGATCTTCTCGTGGACCGTGACCATGGTCTCGTACAGGGTGGCCACCACCCAGAGCTGGGTTTCGGCGTCGAAGGCGTTGTACCCCCGCGAGGCCGCGTCCGGCCTGCGGCGGACGCGGGCATGGGCCCGGTTCGCGGCGCGCCGGACGGCGGCCACCTGGCCGGCGGTGCCGTAGACCACGGCATAGACATAGCCCATCGTGGTGCGGAGCCGGTCCAGCGGGCGCTCGGCGAAATTGCTGTGCTCGGCCACGGCATGGCCGATGGCAGGATGGGCGATCTGCAGCAGCAGGGCCCGCCCCGC
>NZ_JBHTML010000419.1:0-756 GCF_042679445.1 Arthrobacter sp. GCM10027362 | reverse complement strand
GGGTGCCGGCCGGCGGGCGCGGCACCGTTGCGCATGTGAGGCCGGCAACGGCCGTGCGCCGGGCGGGCCGGGGCCGGGGGAGAATGGGCGGGTGCCCGCTGAACCTGTACCCGAAGAGACGAGCCGCATCCTGCCGCCGGACCGGGGGAAGGGCCGGGCGTGGCTGTGGATCCTCATCGGGGCCGCCATCCTGACCCAGACGGCGCTGAACCTGGCCCGGCCGGTGGTTTCCTACAAGGTGCTCGCCCTGGGCGGGGACGCCGCCGCGGTGGGGCTGGTGGCCGCGGTCTACGCCACGCTGCCGGTGGCGGCGGCGCTGTGGCTCGGGCGGGTCAGCGACCGCTTGTCCTCGCTGCGGGCCCTGGTGGTCGCCGGAGCCCTGCTGCTGGCCGCGGCCTGCGGGATGCTCGCCTGGGCGCCGGATCTGCCGTGGCTGGGGGCGGCCAGCGCGGTCCTGGGCATGGGGCACCTGGTCTTCACCATCGCCGGCCAGTCCGCGATTGCCCGCTATGCGCCGCTGAACCGGCTCGATGCCGGCTTCGGCTGGTTCACCGCGGCGTTTTCCGGCGGACAGCTGCTTGGTCCGCTGCTGGCGGGGCTGCTGCTCGGCCCCGGCCTGGAAGCTGCCGGGGGCATGGCGGCGATCAATTCCGCGCTGCTGCTGGCGGCGGGTATCGCGGTGGCAGCCGCGCCGCTGATGCTGGCCGACCGTGCCGGCACCCGGCGGCCGGACGCGCCGCCGGACACCCAGGACCC
>NZ_JBHTML010000418.1:0-756 GCF_042679445.1 Arthrobacter sp. GCM10027362 | reverse complement strand
GGGGGCCCGGCCGCGGCACCGGCGGCCGGCACCAGGGCGTGGCCGGCGGAGGTGCGCAGTACCTCGCCGGTGCGGCCCAGCGCCTCGATTCCGTCCTCGCTGGCGTGGTGGGCGGTGCCGAGGTCCCGCAGCGGCTGGAAGCATTCCGGGGCCAGAATCAGTGCCAGCAGGCCCGCCTCCAGCGCCATGTCCCCGTGCACCAGGCGCACGCCGATGAACACGGCCACGATGGCCACGGAGAGGGTGGAGATCAGTTCCAGTGCCAGCGAGGACATAAAGGCCACCCGCAGGGTGGCCAGGGTCCGTGTCCGGTAGGCACCGGCGACGTCGGCCAGGGCGCGGGTCTGCGCCGCGGCGCGGCCCAGCCCCACCAGCACCGGCAGGCCGCGGGCCAGTTCCAGCAGGTGGTCCGAGAGCCGGTGCAGGGCCGCGGCGGCCTCGCGCGCCCTGTCCTCGGTGTGCAGCCCGATCAGGATCATGAAGACCGGCACCAGCGGGATGGTCAGCACCACGATCAGCGCGCTGAGCCAGTCCGCGGCCAGGATCCGCAGCCCCACCAGGGCCGGCACCACGGCGCAGGTGACCAGGGCCGGCAGGTACCTGGTGTAGTAGTCGTCCAGCGCGTCCAGGCCGCGGGTGGCCAGCACGCTCAGCGCACCCGGCCCGGCACCGGGAATGGTGCCGCCGCCGTCGAGCACCTTGTCCGCCAGCGCGGCGCGCAGCTCGTTCTTGACCCCGGCCGCCGCGCGCTGGGCC
>NZ_JBHTML010000417.1:0-788 GCF_042679445.1 Arthrobacter sp. GCM10027362 | reverse complement strand
CCTGCCGCGTGGGCGGTGCTGCGGGCTTGGTCCCAGGCGGCGCCGTCGTCGTGCGTATGGCGGCGGTCCCGGCGGCTGCCGTCAGGCTGTTCACCGGGATGGTCACCGCGGTGGTTCCGGCCGTGCCCGGCCGCGTGCTGCCGGTCCCACCGGAGCGGGGCGCTCACGTTTCGGGAACGGCCGGGCGGCGCCGGACCACCTCTTCGGCCACGCGGGAGGCTGCGCGCATGGCCGCCTCCGGCGTAGCCTGACCGGTGGCGGCGGCCAGGCCTGCGGCATAGCCGACAATAAAGGTGGTCACGGGTGCGGCGGGCCGAACCACGCCGTGGGCCGCCACCCCGGCCAGGCCGAGCACGGCGTCGATGTCCACCGGGGTGTCCTCGATTTCCAGAGCGGTCAACAACTCGGTCACGAAGGGGGGCAGGATCTGGTCTGCAGAGGCCACTTTTGCTCTCCGATATTCTGCGCGTGTTCTACTCACCCGTGCCGGGGTCCGGCATGGTGCGTCGTAGCCTAGGCTACGGTGCCGGCCGGGTTATGCCAAAGCGGCCGGCATCTTCCCAGGTGTCCACGTCTTCCGTCGCCGCCGCCTGCAGCGGCACGCGCACTGTCCGCAGCCGGGCCAGCAGCTTGCGCACCGACAGCCCGGTAGCGCCGGCAGCACCGCCGACTGCCGCCACCGCCTCCTCCAGTGCGGCGCTGCGCGCACAGGAGGCCAGCGGCTGTTCCCGCCCGGCGGCATCCACGGCCAACCACAGATCCGCTTCGGGCCGGCTGCCTGCGGCTGC
>NZ_JBHTML010000416.1:0-808 GCF_042679445.1 Arthrobacter sp. GCM10027362 | reverse complement strand
GGCCCCGCGCCGGCGCGCCCTGATCGTGGCCGGAGCGCTCTCGGGCGTGATGGGAACCGCGACGTCGGTAGGCGGGGCGCCGATGGCGGTCGTGTGGCAGGGCCAGCCGCCGGCGCGGCTGCGCGCGACCATGAGCGCGTTCTTCCTGGTCGGCTCGCTGGTCTCGGTGCTGCTGCTGGCCATGGCGGGCACCGTGACCGGCGAGGTGCTCCAGGCGGTGGCCTGGCTCAGCCCGGCCGTGGTGGCCGGGTTCGGTCTCTCCCGGTGGATCAGCCGCTTCCTGGATGCCGCGCGGCTGCGCCTGCTGGCGCTGGCAGCCTCCGCCGCCGGAGCCCTGCTGCTGGCGGCGCGCCTACTGCTCGGTGGCTGAGCGGGCCGGTCTGACGACATTGCACAGCTCCAGGCCTCCGGCCAGCCGCGCGATGTTCACGGCAATGTCAGCGGCGCGGCCCTCAAAGGTGCTGCGCGCGTGCCCGGAGTGGTGCGGCGTCAGGATGACGTTCTCCAGGTCGGCGAAGGGGAAGTCCGCCGGCGGGGTCCGGCCCGGTTCCGGCGCACCCCACCACACGTCGAGCGCCGCACCGGCCAGCGCCCCGCCGGCCAGGGCCGCGTACAGGGCCGCCTGGTCCACCACCGGCCCCCTGGCCACATTGACCAGCACGGCAGTGGGCTTCATCAGGCCGAGCTCGGCCGCGCCGATCAGCCCCTCGGTCTCGGCCGACAGCGGCACGGTGACGGCGAGGACGTCGGATTGCGCCAGCAGCCGCGGCAGTTCGGCCGTGCCGCCCACCCAGGCCGGCCGGACGCC
>NZ_JBHTML010000415.1:0-809 GCF_042679445.1 Arthrobacter sp. GCM10027362 | reverse complement strand
GGATGGCCGCGCTGTTGGCGGCGCAGGCCGCGCCGCCGGCCGCCGCCGAACAGCGGGCGGACCGGCTGACGGCGGCCGAGTACCGGGTCTGCTCGCTGGCGGCCAAGGGCCTGACCAACCGGCAGATCGCCGCGGAGCTGTTCATCACCATCAAGGCGGTGGAATGGCACCTGTCCCGCTCCTTCGCCAAGCTGGAAATCTCCTCCCGCAAGGAACTGCCCGCCGTCCTGGCCCCGCGGGACTGACCGCGCTGCCGGCGGTACCCCAGCGTTTGGGAACTGGGGTGGTTATCGCTGGTGAAATCCGTCACAAGACCGCACCATGGATGTGTCGGCAACGGAACGGGAAACCTGACCGCAGCCGGCAGCAGCTAAGGCTTAATTGGGGGCGGCCGGAATCTGCCGGCCGTGGTGGCAACACCGGTAATTCGCGGCTGCTATATAGCGAAATGGCTTGAAGCGCACATTCGGGGGAAGGCGCTTCAAGCCATTTCGTTGGGTCCGGGAAGTTCACCCCGGGTCCGTCCGGGCTGGCAGACTGTTCCGATGGTCCACACCGAGATGCTCCGCGCCACGATCCGCTCCGCCCGCGCTGCCACCTTCGCCGTCTTCTTCCTCAACGGCCTGGCCTTCGCCAGCTGGGCTGCCCGCATCCCGGCCGCCTCCGCAACCCTGGGCATCGGCGCCGGGGAAATCGGCGTGCTGCTGCTGGCGCTGGGGCTGGGCTCCGTGCTGTCCCTGCCGGCGGCCGGGCCGCTGGCGGCGCGGATCGGCACCGCGAACACCGTCCGCGCCGGCGGCGTGGTGACC
>NZ_JBHTML010000414.1:0-819 GCF_042679445.1 Arthrobacter sp. GCM10027362 | reverse complement strand
GCCCGGGGCGGCCGCCGGCCGGGCGTCCGCCGGGCGGTCGTCCAGGTCCACCTGGATCAGGCAGACCAGCTCCTCCCTGGCCGGCTGGCCGGCGGCGCGGCGCCGTTCCTGTTCGGCCAGCATCGCCTTGGACAGTGCGGCCACCAGCGCGGGGCGGTCCACCGAATGCACCGCGTGGGCATAACGCACCACCGACTTGGCCTTGTTGGTCTGCAGCTGCCCGATGAAATGCCACCTCAGCGCGGACCACGGCCCGTCCCCGGGCAGTTCGGCCGCCTTGGCGGAAGCTTCCTGGTCCCGATTCTCCCCCACGTCCCGGACCCCCAGCTCCGCCAGCGCCGCCACGTCGGAGGCGGGAAAGTACTTGGTGACCACGATCAGTTCGGGCTCGGCCCCGCCGCGGCCGGCGGCGGCGCGGGAGATCCGCCCGCGCACCTGCGCCAGGTTCGCGGCGAGCTGGTCCTTCCGTGCGCTCACGCGGCAGCCCAGACCAGGCCCGCGAACCGCCCGCACCCCGGATCGCGGCGGTACGAGAACAGCGCGGCGCTTTCCCGGGTGCAGCCGTGCACCTGCTGAACCTGCACGCCGAGGACCTCGAGCTGGGCGGCGGCCCCGGCGGCCAGGTCCAGGGCCGGAGTGCCCCAGGAGGTTTCGGAGCGCAGTGCGGGCAGCAGCTCGCAGGCTTCGGCCTGCATGCCGGCGGGCACTTCGTAGCAGCGCCCGCAGATGGACGGGCCGATCCAGGCCCGCAGCCCGGTGCCGCCGGCCTCGACCAGGGCGGCCACGGTGTTCGCCAGGATGCCGTCCAGCAGCCCGCGG
>NZ_JBHTML010000413.1:0-822 GCF_042679445.1 Arthrobacter sp. GCM10027362 | reverse complement strand
ATGGACCTGAAGGAAGCTGCGGCCGCCGAGGCCAGGGAACACCTGGCCGACGCCCTGGCCGCAGTGGAAGAGGCATGCCTTCGTTCCGCCGTCGAATACCTGGCCGACTTCTACCTCCACTCGCCGGAGGACCCCACGGACTCCGTCTACGACACGGCCTACACGATGGACCTGCAGTACTGGGGCAGGGACTATCCGGACCTGCCCCGCAGCATGTGGGAAACCTCGATGGGCGAAGACATGGAGGCATCACTCAAACCGGGCTGGATCCTGGCCCTGGCGAATCAGCTGCTGGCCACACCGGGGGCCGGTTCCCTCCGGGACTGGGCCGGGCAGGAGGCCGGGAACCCCGGCGGCCCGGCCGACGCCGCCGCCCGCCTGCTGGGGTCGGATCCGGAACTCAACGAGCGCACCGCCGACGCGTTCGTCGCCCTGATCAACAAGGCCGGCCGGATGACGGTCCGGCAGGTACTGGAGTCCGACAAGGGCGGGGCCCGCCGCCGGGCAGCATCCCGGCGGGAAGAGCAGAACCGCCCGGACAAGGAGGAGTTCCAGCGCCTGCTCCGCTGCCAGGAGTTCTACCGGGAGAACAAGGCCGCGTTCCTGCAGGCCTGCGGCCTGGAAGACCGCAGGCTCGGCCTCGATGACCGGGCCGCGGTCGAGGACGGCGTCGGACGCCTGGGGTGGACGCTCGAGCAGCGGGTCATGTTCGCCGAGGGGGCGCCCCGGAAGGCGCTCGGCAGCAAGCTGCGCGGCGCGATGAAGCAAAGGGGCTTCGGCGCCGTCCGGCAGGCATCCGCATCGTCCTGACCCGGAAACCTG
>NZ_JBHTML010000412.1:0-822 GCF_042679445.1 Arthrobacter sp. GCM10027362 | reverse complement strand
ACCGGCAGCAGCCGGGTCAAGCGCGGCATGGCCGAGATGCTGAAGGGCGGCGTCATCATGGACGTGGTCACGCCCGAACAGGCCCGCATCGCCGAGGACGCCGGTGCGGTCGCCGTGATGGCGCTGGAACGCGTGCCGGCGGACATCCGTGCCCAGGGCGGGGTTTCCCGGATGTCGGATCCGGACATGATCGACGGGATCATCGAGGCCGTGTCCATCCCGGTGATGGCCAAGGCGCGGATCGGGCACTTCGTCGAGGCGCAGGTGCTGCAGTCCCTGGGCGTGGACTACATCGACGAGTCCGAGGTGCTCACCCCGGCCGACTACGCCAACCACATCGACAAGTGGGCCTTCACCGTGCCCTTCGTGTGCGGGGCGACGAACCTGGGCGAGGCCCTGCGCCGGATCACCGAGGGCGCGGCGATGATCCGCTCCAAGGGCGAGGCCGGCACCGGGGATGTCTCCAACGCCACCGGGCACATGCGCGCCATCCGCGCCGGGATCGCCCGCCTGACCACCCTGGCGCCGGACGAGCTCTACGTGGCGGCCAAGGAACTGGCCGCCCCGTACGAGCTGGTCAGGGAGATCGCCGCAACCGGCACGCTGCCGGTGGTGCTCTTCACCGCCGGGGGCATCGCCACCCCGGCGGACGCGGCGATGATGATGCAGCTGGGCGCGGACGGGGTGTTCGTCGGGTCCGGGATCTTCAAGTCCGGCAACCCGGCCGAGCGGGCCGCGGCGATCGTGAAGGCGACCACCTTCTTCGACGACCCGGACGTGATCGCCAAGGTCTCCCGCGGCCTGGGCGAGGCCATGGTCGGC
>NZ_JBHTML010000411.1:0-826 GCF_042679445.1 Arthrobacter sp. GCM10027362 | reverse complement strand
GCTGGCGGCAGGTTCGGCCGCCTCGGCGCCGTGGCCGTGCGTCCCGTGGTCCCCGGCGGCCGCCGCGGTGACGGTGAAGGTGGGGGCCGGGGACTCCAGGTCGTGGCCGTCCTGGCCCCCGGCGGGCAGCTGGGCCCAGTCCGTCTTGCCCTTCTCGCAGGTCTGCAGCACCGGGAAGGCCAGGGTCTGCCCCTCGGCCGCCGGCACCTGGATCTGCAGCTGCAGGGTGTCCCGGACCCCGTCGGCCAGCGGGGTCCGGGCCGTGTAGGCGATCCTGCCGGTCCGTTCGGTGATGGTGGTTCCGGTCCCGAGCTTTTTGGGGGTGTCCAGCTTTTCGGTCACCTTCTTCACGTCCCAGCCCGGGTTGGCGGTGGGAATGGCGTCGTCGAGCTGGTCGGGCAGGGAGATGGTGATGCCGGTGGTCGGCGACCCGTCGCAGCCGTGCGCGAAGGAGAACGTGAGCACCGAGGTGGAGCCGGCCGCGGTGCTGTCCGGGTCGACGTGGACGTGGGCCGAGGCGGCGGAGGCTCCGGCCACTGCCAGGCCTGCGGCAAGCGAGGCGGTGACGGCGGCGGTCAGGAGGGTCTTGCAGGGACGGTGGTGGGAAATGGTCATGGCAGGGCCTTTCAAGGGCGCGGAAGCGCGCCGGAACAGTACGGAAAAAAGCGGCCGGGCAGCCCGGAAACTGTTTAACGAAAGGCCGGAGGACCGCGCAGCGGGTCCAGCCGGTGGTGGAAGAGGGGCCGGAGCAGCACGGGCGCGTCCGGAGCCGCCCCGGTGCGTCCGGCGGCCGGGAGCACGACGGCGGCGGGCGGCCGGGTGAGGG
>NZ_JBHTML010000410.1:0-833 GCF_042679445.1 Arthrobacter sp. GCM10027362 | reverse complement strand
TCGGTGGCCCGCCGCGTGCGCCGGTACGACCCGGCCCGGTGGACCCGGGATCCGCGTTTCGCCGCGTTCGAGGACGCGGTCCGCCGGCTGGCGGCCGCGGATCCTGCCGGGCTGTCCTGGACCGGGCTGCTCCGGCAGGTGCGGGACTGCTTCGCGGCCATGCAGCTGATTGCCGAGCTGCGGGTGTCCTATCTGCCCGGCAGCCTGGTTCCCCAGCTGAAACTGCGCGCGCTGTTGCTGCTGCTCGGGCTGCCGCGGCTCGGCTCGGCCCTGATCGCCGGTGCCGAAACCCGGACCACGCAGGCAAACCGGGCCCTGGCGGAGCTGGCCGCCATGGCCGGCCGCGATGCGGCGCTGCGCCGCGCCGTCGAAATCCTGGACCCGCCGGAACTGCTGCTGCGGATCGAGGCCACCCCGGGATTCGCCGGATTCAACGCCCGGTTCCGGGAATTCCTGGCCGAGTACGGCCACCGCGAGACGGTCAGCGTGGTGCTCTCCAGCGCCCCAACCTGGTCCGCCGCGCCCGAGGTGGTGCTGGGGCTGGTCAAGGCCCTGCTGAATGATCCGGTGCCGGCGGCGGACCAGACCGGTACGGCCCTGCGGCGCCTGGCGGCCCACCCGGCGCTGCGGCTGGACCCGCTGCGGCGGCAGGTGTTCGCCGCCGTCGACGGCGCCAGGACCGGGATGGGCTTCCGCGAGGACTCGCACTTCCATGCCACCAGGGTGCTGCCGCCGTTGCGCCGGGCGTACCTGGAGCTGGGGGCGCGGCTGCAGGCGGCGGGGATCCTGGCCGCGGCCGCGGAGGTCTTCCACCTCCGGCTGGGCGAGCTGGC
>NZ_JBHTML010000409.1:0-833 GCF_042679445.1 Arthrobacter sp. GCM10027362 | reverse complement strand
GGAAGCTCGACGGCGAACCGGCGGCCTGGAGCCCGTGGGCCGCCACGGCCGACGAGGCGGCGGTGCCCTCGGTGGTCTTCACCGACCCGGAGGTGGCCATGGTGGGCCTGACCGCGGACCGGGCGCGGCAGCGGGGCCTGAACGTCTCCGCCACCGAGCTGCCGATCTCGGTCGCCGGCTCCTCGCTGCACGCCGACGGGTACGACGGCTGGGCCCAGATGGTGGTGGACGAGGACCGGAAGGTGGTCGTCGGGGTGACCTTCGCCGGCCCGGACGTGGCCGAACTGCTGCACGCGGCCACCGTCGCCGTCGTCGGCCAGGTGCCCCTGGACCGGCTCTGGCACGCCGTCCCGAGCTACCCCACCATCAGCGAGGTCTGGCTGAGGCTGCTGGAGCAGTACGGGCTCTAACGCGCGGAAGGCGCTTCCGCCGGAAGCGCCTTCCGCGCGGGGCTGCGGTCAGATCGAGTACTCCGGTGCGGCCCAGACCACAACTTCGGGGTGCTCGTAGAACCTGTAGCCCTGGCCGCGCACCGTGCGCACCGTGTTGGCCAGCCGGCCGAGCTTCGAGCGCAGCCGGCGGATGTGCACGTCGATGGTCCGCTCATTGGGGACCTCCTCGGCGTTCTTCCACAGCCCGGAGAGCAGTTCCTCCCGGCCCACGGTCCGGGTGGCGTTCTCGACCAGGTAGTTGAGCAGTTCGAATTCCTTGAACGTCAGGTTCAGCGTCTCGCCGTCCAGGTGCACCTCGCGGCGGGACAGGTCGATCAGCACGCCGCTGGGCCGGCTGGCCTGCTGGGCCGGCTGGGGCGCGCGCACCGCCTCGGCGCGCGG
>NZ_JBHTML010000408.1:0-835 GCF_042679445.1 Arthrobacter sp. GCM10027362 | reverse complement strand
CCTCGGGGCCGGCGGTCCACTCGGCCAGCTGCTTGGCTGCCAGCTCGAGGCCGGCCCGGTCCCGCAGCACACCCGCCGAGGCGGACATCAGCGACTGGATCTCGGCCCGGGTGCAGGCGGTGCCGCCGTCGTCGAACGCCAGCGGGACCGCGCGGAAGGACGGCGCGGTCCGGTGCAGGTCCAGGGACTGCACCGCCCGGCGGGCGAAGACCAGGCCTTCGAGCAGGGAGTTGGAGGCGAGCCGGTTGGCTCCGTGCACCCCGGTGCAGGCGGCCTCGCCGACGGCGTAGAGCCCGGGCACCGAGGTGCGGGCATGCAGGTCGGTGCGCACCCCGCCCATCCAATAGTGCGAGGCCGGCACCACCGGCAGCAGTTCGCGGCTCCAGTCGAAGCCCAGCGACCGCACGGTGGCATCGATCATCGGGAAGCGGCGGGCGAGGAAGTCCGTGCCGCGGGCCGCGGCAATGACGGTGGCGTCCAGGTAGACGGCGGGATCGGCGTCCTGCCGGGCCAGCTCCTGCCGGCGGTCGTGGATGGCGCGGGAGACCACGTCGCGCGGGGCGAGTTCGGCATCCGGGTGGACGCCGGGCATGAAGCGCCCGCCGGCGGAGTCCACCAGCAGCGCCCCTTCGCCGCGGACCGCCTCGGAAACCATGAAGGGGCGTCCCCCGGTGGCCGCCGGATCCAGCAGGGTGGGATGGAACTGGAAGAATTCCAGGTCCGCCAGCACCGCGCCGGCCGTCCAGGCCAGGGCGGCGCCGTCGCTGGTGGCACCGGCCGGGTTGGTGGTGGCCTCGAACAGCTGGCCGGCGCCGCCGGTGGCGAGCACGACGCC
>NZ_JBHTML010000407.1:0-848 GCF_042679445.1 Arthrobacter sp. GCM10027362 | reverse complement strand
GAAGGCCTGCACACCGTGTGCGAGGAGGCCGGCTGCCCCAACATCTTCGAATGCTGGGAGGACCGCGAGGCCACCTTTTTGATCGGCGGCTCCGAGTGCACCCGGCGCTGCGACTTCTGCCAGATCGACACCGGCAAGCCCGCCCCCCTGGACGTGACCGAGCCGGAAAAGGTCGCCCGCTCGGTCCGGCAGATGAACCTGCGCTATGCCACCGTCACCGGCGTCGCCCGCGACGACCTGCCCGACGAGGGCGCCTGGCTCTACGCCGAGACCATCCGCCGGATCAAGGAACTGAACCCGGGCACCGGCGTCGAAATCCTGATCCCGGACTTCTCCGGCAGGCCCGAGCACATCCGGGCCATCTGCGAGGCCGCCCCGGAGGTGTTCGCCCACAACGTGGAAACCGTGCCGCGGATCTTCAAGCGCATCCGCCCGGCCTTCCGCTACGAGCGCTCCCTGGACGTGATCGGCCAGGGCCGGGCCGCGGGCATGGTGACCAAGTCGAACCTGATCCTGGGCATGGGCGAGACCCGCGCCGAAGTCTCCGCGGCGCTGGCGGACCTGCACGCGGCCGGCTGCGATTTGATTACCATCACCCAGTACCTGCGCCCGACCGAGCGCCACCACCCGGTGGAGCGCTGGGTCAAGCCGGCCGAGTTCGTGGAGCTGCGCGAGGAGGCCGAGCAGATCGGGTTCCTGGGCGTGATGAGCGGGCCGCTGGTGCGCTCCTCCTACCGGGCCGGCCGGCTCTGGGCCACCGCCATGCGCCGCAAGGGGCGCGAACTGCCCGAGGAACTGGCCCACATTGCCGACGGCATCGAGGACTCCGGCACCACCCGGCAGGAAGC
>NZ_JBHTML010000406.1:0-870 GCF_042679445.1 Arthrobacter sp. GCM10027362 | reverse complement strand
GGGGCCACGCTGCTGGCGAACGAGCCGGCCGGGCACCGTGCCGAGCTGGTCCGCAAGGCCCTGGCGCCGGTGGACCCGGACGCCTGGCAGGTGCGTGTCGGGGACGGACGGGACCTGGGGCGGCAGGAGCCCGGCGGGTTCGACCGGGTGCTCGTGGACGTGCCCTGCACCGGGTTGGGCGCCTTGCGCCGGCGCCCGGAATCCCGGTGGCGGCGCCAGCCTGCGGACCTGGCCCAGCTCGGTCCGCTGCAGCGGCAGCTGCTGGAGTCTGCGGTGGAGGCGGCCCGTCCCGGCGGCATCGTCGCCTATGTGACCTGCTCGCCGCACCCGGCGGAGACCACCGCCGTCGTGGCGGACATGCTGCGCCGGCGCAAGGACCTGGAACTGCTCGACTCCGCCGCGGCGCTGGATGCTGCCAGCCTGCCGGGCAGGCTGCAGGCGGGCCGGGCCGAACCCGGCACCGGCGGCACCACCGTCCAGCTCTGGCCGCACATCCACGGCACCGACGCGATGTTCATGGCACTCCTGAGGCGAAAGTAGGCCCTTCTTCGATGGCACAGTGCTGCATCAACCCCAGTATCCTCTCCGCCGACTTCGCCAATCTCGAGGCCGAACTGCGCCGGATCGGCAGCGCCGACGCGGTGCATGTGGACGTGATGGACAACCACTTCGTCCCGAACCTGACCATCGGGCTGCCGGTGGTGTCCAGGATCCAGAAGGTCAGCCCAATACCGCTGGACGCACACCTGATGATCGCCGATCCGGACCGCTGGGCGCCGGCCTACGCCGACGCCGGCGTGGCCTCGGTGACCTTCCACGTCGAGGCGGCGACGGCCCCGGTGCGGCTGGCGCGGGAACTGCGCGCCCGCG
>NZ_JBHTML010000405.1:0-870 GCF_042679445.1 Arthrobacter sp. GCM10027362 | reverse complement strand
GTGGCGGCCGCGGCCTTCGGGGACGACACGCTCCTGCTCGAGCGTCTGGTGCGCCGGCCGCGGCACATCGAGGTCCAGGTGCTGGCCGACAACCACGGGACGGTGATCCACCTGGGCGAACGCGAATGCTCGCTGCAGCGCCGGCACCAGAAGGTCATCGAGGAGGCGCCGTCGCCGCTGCTGGAGGCCGGCACCCGGGCCCGGATCGGGGCGGCCGCCTGCCGGGCCGCCTCCTCGGTGGGCTACAGCGGGGCCGGCACGGTGGAGTTCCTGGTTTCGGATGAGGCGCCGGACGAGTTCTTCTTCATGGAGATGAATACCCGGCTGCAGGTGGAGCACCCGGTCACCGAAATGGTCACCGGGCTGGATCTGGTCGAGTGGCAGCTGCGCATCGCGGCGGATGAGCCGCTGGCCCTGGCGCAGGAGGACGTGCGGCTGCGCGGCCACGCGGTGGAGGCCCGGGTCTACGCAGAGAACCCGGAGCAGGGCTTCCTGCCCTCCGCCGGCACCGTGCTGGCCCTGGCCGAACCGGCCGGCGACGGCGTACGCGTGGACAGTTCGCTGGTGGCGGGGCTGGAGATCTCCGCCAGCTATGATCCGATGCTCGCCAAGGTCATCGCCTGGGGGGAAGACCGGAAGCAGGCGCTGCAACGGCTGGACCAGGCCCTGGCCGGGACCATGGTGCTCGGCGTCGGGACGAACCTCGAGTACCTGAGGCTGCTGCTGGCCGACCCGGACGTGCGCGCCGGCCGGCTGGACACCGGCCTGATCGAGCGGAAGCTGCCGGGGCTGGCCTTCCACCGGCCCGCGGACACGGACCTGGCCGCCGCCGCCGTCGCCGCCCTGGCCTGGCAGCACCGCCGGGCCGGA
>NZ_JBHTML010000404.1:0-917 GCF_042679445.1 Arthrobacter sp. GCM10027362 | reverse complement strand
AACGTTCGGCGCCGGATCCGCAGCCCGGCCGCCGCGGCGGCCTGCAGCTCCGGGTTCGCGGGCCGGATCGCGGTGGAGACCACCACGGTGTCCGCGCCGGCCACGTTGGCCGCATCGTGACCCACATGGACCACTGCACCGAGGCCGCGCAGCTGCTCGAGCACCTTTGAGTCCTTGGCGTCCGAGCCGGACACCGGCACCCCGCGCGCCAGCAGGATCCGGGCCACGGCCGACATGCCCGCCCCGCCAAGGCCGATGAAATGCACCCGGCCCAGGTCTTCGAACGCCACCGCTCCGGTGGTGTGGAAGTCAGCGGATCTCATCGGCGTCCTTTCCGGTGCCGCTGTTTCCGGCACTGCTGTTTCCGGTGCTGCTGTTTCCGGTGCCGTATCCGGCGGCGCTGAAGATCATCGCCGCCATCCGCTCGTCGGCATCCCGGATGCCCAGGGAGCGCGCCGCTGCCGCCATGGCCGCCAGCCGGGCGGAGTCCTGCAGCAGCGGAACCAGCTCCCGGTCCACCCAGGCCGGCGTGAAGTCCCGGTCCGCCACGAGCACCGCCGCCTGCGCATCCACCAGGAACGCAGCGTTCAGGGCCTGCTCGCCGTTGCCGTGCGGCAGCGGCACCAGCACGGCGGGCACGCCCACCGCCGCCACCTCGCACACCGTGGCCGCGCCGGAGCGGGCCAGCAGCACGTCCGCCGCGGCGTAGACATCCTCCATCCCGTCCACGTACTCCACCTGGCGGTAGCCCGGCGACGCGAGCGGGGCTCCGGACTCGCCCAGCAGCGTCTTGCCGCGGCCGGTGATGTGCAGCACCTGGATGCCGGCCGCCGCCAGCGCGGGCAGCGAGGAGCCGATGGTGCGGTTGATGCTGGCCGCCCCCGAGGAACCGCCGGTGACGATCAGGGCGGGCCGGC
>NZ_JBHTML010000403.1:0-922 GCF_042679445.1 Arthrobacter sp. GCM10027362 | reverse complement strand
CTGCTGCTGCGGAGGATCCTGCCCGGGCCGATGGCCGCGGGGCTGGCCGCGGTGGCCGGCGGCTACCTGCTGCTCGGCTACCCCTGGGGACCCTTCGGCCTGTCCCTGGTGCTGGGCCTGGTGTTCGCCGTGCTCGCCCGGGCCCGCTGGTGGGCATGGGGCGCCGTCGCCGGCCTGGCCGTGCTGCTGGGTGCCGCGGTCGCGGCGGCGGGAACGGATGCGGACCTGGCCCGCTTGGGCGCCGGCCTGGCATGGCTGACGGTGGTGGTGCTGGTGGCCGAGCTGCTGCGCACCCGCTCCGAGCGGCTGGCCGAACGGCGCAGGGCCCTGCTCAAGGAACAGCAGCGTGCCCGGGACGAGGAGCGGCTCATGCTCGCCCGGGACATCCACGACGTGGTGGCCCACTCGCTGTCGCTGATCAATGTGCAGGCCTCGGTGGCGCTGCACCTGGCCGACAAGGACCCGGGCCAGCTGAAGCCGGCGCTGGAGACGATCAAGTCCGCCAGCCGGGATGCGCTGGCCGAGGTCCGCGAGGTGCTCGACGTGCTGCGCCAGGACGCCCCGCGCTCGCCCGTGCAGCGCCTGGGGCAGCTGCCCGAACTGCTCTCGCAGGCCGCGCGGACCGGCCTCCAGGTCAGCCTGTCCCGGCCGCTGCCGGCAGGCTTGGACGCACGGCTGGAGACGGCGGCCTACCGGATGGTGCAGGAGGCGCTGACCAACACCGTCCGGCATGCCCGCGCCTCGCGGGCCTGGGTTGAGATTTACACGGACGGGGCGGAGCTGGTCATCCGGGTGGCCGACGACGGCGTGGGGCCGGGTGCCGCGGGCACCGGCCTGCGCGAAGGCAACGGCCTGCGCGGCATGCGGGAGCGGGTCGAGGCCTTGGGCGGACGGGTGGCGGTCAGGGACCGCTCGGACGTGG
>NZ_JBHTML010000402.1:0-944 GCF_042679445.1 Arthrobacter sp. GCM10027362 | reverse complement strand
GAAGGCCGGTGCCGCGGCCGCGGCGGGCACGGTGCTGGCGCTGACCTGGCTGAACCCGCACGTATACCTGGACACCGTGCTGCTGCTCGGCGCGGTGGCGAACAGCCAGGGCGGCGGGCGCTGGTGCGTCGGGGCCGGCGCCATGCTCGCCAGCATCCTCTGGTTCTGTGCGCTGGGCTTCGGGGCCCGGCTGCTGCGGCCGGTCTTTGCCCGGCCCGGCGCCTGGCGGATCCTCGACGGGCTGATCGCCCTCGTCATGGCCGCCCTGGGCCTCCGGCTCGCGCTGGGTCCCTAGCCGGGGACGGCGGCAGGGCCTAACCTCTACCCGTGGGGCGGCCGAAGGGAAGGTGGACCGGTGCCGGACACGGACGGGCAGGGCGCGGCCGAGGCCGACATGGCCGCAATTGACCTTGTCGAAATTACGGCGGCGACCTGGCCGCTGTTCGAGGAACTGCTGGGCCCGGGCGGGCTGCAGGGCGGCTGCTGGTGCTCCTGGTTCCGGCTCTCCGCCAAGGCCTATGACGCCGCGGGCGCGGAGGAACGCAAGGCCTTTGTCCACGGCCGGGTCCGGGACGGGGAGCCCTTCGGCCTGGTGGCGGTGGCCGGCGGCGTGCCGCTGGGCTGGGTCTCGGTGGCGCCGCGCGCCTGCCATGCCCGGCTGCTGCGGTCCCCGATCGCCCGGCCGCCCGAGGGGGAAGAGCAGGCCGGGGACGCCTGGTCCGTGGCCTGCTTCTACGTCACGGCCCGGGCCCGCGGACGGAACCTGACCGGCCGGCTGCTGGAGGCCGCCGCGGGGTACGCGCGGGGGCATGGCGCCCGCGTCCTGGAAGGCTACCCGGTGGACCCGGGCGGGGACCGGATGCCGCCCGCCGGGCTGTACCACGGCACGCTCGGGATGTTCCTGCGGGCAGGCTTCGAGCCGGTGGAGCGCCGGGGCCGCCGCC
>NZ_JBHTML010000401.1:0-947 GCF_042679445.1 Arthrobacter sp. GCM10027362 | reverse complement strand
GCATGCCGTCGGACCGCGTCCGCGCCTTCGGCAATCGGTATGCCGTCCCGCAGCAGCAGCGCGTGGCCGGCGTCGGCGGCGAGTGCGTCCAGCGTCTGGGTGAGCACGACGACGGCGGTGCCGGCTGCACGCAGCCTGCCGATGATGGCGGCTACCCGGGCCGCGGCGGAGGCGTCCAGTCCGGCGACCGGTTCGTCCAGAACCAGCACGGGCGCGCCGGTGACAGCGGCGGCAGCGATGGCCACCAGCCGCTCCTGCCCGCCGGAGAGTCTGGCCGGATGGCGCTGCAGCAGGCCGTCCAGCTCCAGCTGCACCGCCACGGCGCCGATCCGCGCGGCCATCCCGGCCGCAGGGACGCCCATGTTCTCGAGGCCGAAGGCCAGTTCCTCCTCCACCGTGGAACGGATCATGGACAGGTAGCTGCGCGCGTCCTGCGGCACGTGCGCCACGTGCCGCACCCACTGCCGCAGGTCCACTGCGGGCGGTTCGCCGGCGCCGTCGTACCGAAGGCTCTGGCCGGCCAGCCGGATCATCCCTTCCAGCGCCCCGCCGGTGGTGCCGGGCAGGTATCCGGCGAGGATGCCGGCCAGGGTCGTCTTGCCGCTGCCGGAGCCGCCGGCCACCACGGTGAACGAGGCGGGCGGCACGGACAGCCGCAGGCCGGACAGCGCCGCCCGCGCGGCGCCCGGATATCGGTAGTGGTTGATCTCCAGGTCCATCAGGCGCTCCGCGGCAGGGCCAGGAGCACCACGGTTGCGGCCGCCGCACACGGCACCAGCACGCTCACGGCCCGCTGCCAGCGCGGAAACCCGACGGTGCGGTACTGCGTCCGGTCCCGGCCGCCGGGGAAGCCGCGCAGCTGCAGGTGCACCGAGCGCTCGGCGGCGTCCTGGATGCCGGCCAGCACCAGCGGGACGGCCTGCAGCCTGGCTGCCCGGATGCGGGCG
>NZ_JBHTML010000400.1:0-952 GCF_042679445.1 Arthrobacter sp. GCM10027362 | reverse complement strand
CTAGGGTGTGTCTCCTAATGCCTTGAGCCAGATGGTGATCGCGCGCAGGATGGTGCCGCCGCGGTAGGTCAGGGCGAGCTTGTCGAACCGGGTGGCCAGCGCCCGCCACTGCTTGAGCAGGCCGAAGAACCGCTCGATTACGTTCCGTTCCCGGTAGTCCTGCCGGTCGAAAGCCGGCGGCCTGCCGCCGTTCCGTCCCCGGCGCCGGCGGTTGGCCTGCCGGTCGGCCGGTTCCGGGATCACCGCTGTGATGTGGCGGGACCTGAGGTGGGTGCGGATCGCCGTCGAGGAGTAGGCCTTGTCCCCGCGCACCCGCTCCGGCCGGGTCCGCGGCCGGGCCGGGCCGGGCGGGTGCACGTGCAGGGCGGACATCAGGACCGGAAACGCCGGGGCGTCCCCGCCCTGGCCGGCCCCGGCCAGCACCACCAGGGGCCGTCCGGCTCCGTCGGTCAGGGCATGGATCTTGGTGGTCAGCCCGCCCCGGGAACAGCCCAGGGCATGGTCGGCCGGCTCAGCCGGCAGGCCCGGCCCCACCGGCCCGTTCCCCGGGGGCGCGGGGCAGGTTCGCCGCGTGCTGGTGGGCCCGCACGATGGTCGAGTCCACCGACAGGGCCCAGTCGATCAGCCCGACCTTCTCCGCCTCCCCCAGCAGCGCGGCCAGGATCCTGTCCCAGGTCCCGTCCCCGCTGTAGCGGCGGTGGCGTTTCCACAGCGTCTGCCACGGGCCGAACCCTGCCGGCACGTCACGCCAGGCGATCCCGCACCGGTACCGGTAGATAATCCCCTCCACCACGCGCCGGTCGTCACGGAACGGGCGTCCCGGGTGCCCGGCCGAGGACGGCAGCAGCGGCTCGATCCGGGCCCATTGCTCATCGGTCAGGACAGAGTCGCGTCCCATCCCTCCAGCATCCCGCCGGGAAACCCCTCAGGACAATAAGGAGACACACCCTAG
>NZ_JBHTML010000399.1:0-958 GCF_042679445.1 Arthrobacter sp. GCM10027362 | reverse complement strand
CGCGGGTGGTCCGGGGCCACCCCGTAGCGGATCAGCCCGTAGGGCGCCGGGTAGCGGTCGAACAGGTCGATGCTGACGGTGAGTTCGCCGGAGGCTACCGGTTCGCTCTTGGTCAGCAGGTCGGCGGCGTAGACGCCGGCGGGGCCGGCGCCCACCACGGCTATGCGCAGGGCCCGCGTTGAAAGGGCCTGGTTGGGAATGGTGCTATCGCTCAAGGGAATGCTCCTCATGACGGTCGGGAACGGGATGGATGCTGGATTGCGGGGCGAGGTATTCGGGTGCATACGGGCTGAGCCGGACCACGTCCCCCACCACGATGACTGCCGGATTCCGGACGCCGATGCGTGCCGCCTGCCCGGCGATGGTGTCGAGCGTGCCGATGGTCACCCGCTGGTCGGGCATCCAGCCACGTTCAACGATGGCCACCGGCGTCCCGGGGCCGAGGCCCCGCGAGCGCAGCGCCGCGACGGAGTCGGCCAGCCGGCGGACGCCCATCAGCAGCACGAGGGTGTGGTCGGGCCGGGCCGGAAGCTCGGCGAGTTCCTCGTGGCCGGTGGCCACGCTGAATCCGGTGGCTGCCCCGCGGTGGGTTACCGGAATCCCCGCGGCCGCGGGAACCGAGATCGCGCTGGTCACCCCGGGGACCACCTCGACGTCGACGCCGCGGTCCCGGCAGAAGCGTGCCTCCTCGCCGCCGCGGCCCAGCACATAGGGGTCACCGCCCTTGAGCCGAACGACCAGCTGGCCGGCCTGGGCCTCGCGGACCAGGATGGCGTTGATCTCGTCCTGGCCGGCCAGGTGGTTTCCGGGCGCCTTGCCGACCTCGATGACCCGCACGGCGTCGTCGAGCTCGTCGAGCAGGTCGCGCGGGCCCAGCCGGTCGGCCACGACGACGTCCGCTTCGGCCAGCAGCTGCCGGCCGCGGACGGTGATCAGGCCGGCCTCGCCGGGACCGCCG
>NZ_JBHTML010000398.1:0-992 GCF_042679445.1 Arthrobacter sp. GCM10027362 | reverse complement strand
GCTGCCGCCGTCGTCGGCCGGGCGGCGGACGGCGGCTTCGAAACCGAGCCGCTGGCTGCTGCGCTGCGCCAGCGACGAGCGCCAGAACCGGCGCAGGCTCTCACGGAACTCCGCCGGCCCCAGCGCGGAAATCTCCGCGGGCAGGCCCCAGCCGCGCCCGGCCTGGAGCCGGTCGGTGATTTCGGCAATGAGCTGGTCCCGGTGCCCGAAATGGTAGACCAGCATGTAGCTGCTGATTCCCAGGCCCTCGGCGAGGCTGCGGAAGGACACGTCCGCCAAGGACCTGTCCTTGAGGTAGTTCAGGATGTCGGCGAGCAGCTGCGGCTTGCGCTGCGGATTCTGCGGCCGGGCCATATGCTCCTCGGTTCCTTGCCTGCGGGTGAGGCCCAGAATATCTTTTCCGGCCCGCTGCGGCATGCCGCCGTGACGTGCGCCACCCGACAGCCCATACTGGTCCAAGGACTGCGGGGAACGGTCCCACTGCGGCGGCCGATACCTGCCGCGGCCAACCCATCAATCCAAGGATGGACATTGTGGCGTTCACATGGTCTCTGTTCCGGCGGGGCGCAGCGCGGCAGGCCGGGCGGTCCGCCGCAGGCGAGGGCGGCACGGCTGAGACCAGGCGGCTGGTCCGGAGCCTGCAGCGCACCTACCCGGGCTCGCGGGTGGTGGCGGTGCGTGCGGACAAGGTACGCCTCGAACTGCCCGGCGGCGACGTGCTCAGCTTCTACGTCAACCGCTAGCGTTCGCCGTCATCCCCGCACGGGACCCCTGGCAGCTCCCCTGGGGCGCTCCCGCTCAATCGCGGGAGATTTCGACCATCTGGGCCCGCGGGACCACCTTGACGCGTTCGCGGGCCACGGCGGGCATGTCCTCGCCGCCGGCGAAGGCGGCGCCAAGGCCGAGCTCGTGGGAGTCCAGCTTCAGCCAGCCCTCCCAGGTGGTGTACTGCACGCCGCGCCCGTCCAGCAGCGCGAGGATGGCGTCCTCCT
>NZ_JBHTML010000397.1:0-1004 GCF_042679445.1 Arthrobacter sp. GCM10027362 | reverse complement strand
CGCGGCTGGACCCGGGCGGTCGCCCAGGTCCTGGATCACGCCGGGTTGAAGACACCGCCCGCGGATTTCCTGATCCTGGCCGGCTCCGCCACGGCGCTGGCGGGGACGCTCGGCCTGCTGGCGGCCGGCCCGGTCGTCGCGGTACTGCTGGCGGCGGCCGTACCGCTGGGCACGAAGCTGCTGCTGCGGGTCCTGGCCGCCCGGCGGCAACGCGCCTTTGCCAACCAGCTGGACGACACGCTGCAGCTGCTGGCCGGCGGGCTGCGCGCCGGGCACAGCCTGCTGCGGGCCCTCGATGCCGTCTCGCAGGAGGCGGAGTCCCCCACCGCCGAGGAGTTCGCCCGGATCATCAACGAAACCAGGCTCGGCCGCGACCTCAACGAGGCCCTCGCCCAGACGGCGCAGCGGATGAAGAGCGAGGACTTCGGGTGGGTCGCCCAGGCCATCGGGATCCACCGCGAGGTCGGCGGCGATCTGGCCGAGGTCCTGGACCGGGTGGGCCTGACCATCCGGGAGCGCAACCAGGTCCGGCGGCAGGTCAAGTCGCTCAGCGCCGAGGGCAAAATGTCCGCCTACGTGCTCATGGCCCTGCCCTTTGCCATCGTGGCCATCCTGTCCCTGACCAGCCCCTCCTACATCGGGCAGTTCGGCCAGAGCGTGGCCGGGTACGGGATGATCGCCGCCGGCGTGGTCATGCTCACCATCGGAGGGGTGTGGCTGCGCAAGATCGTCAGTTTCAAGTTCTGAACCGCACCGAACCCGAACCAGGAGGTAGCAGATGCCGCCGCTGATCATCCTCGCCGCAGCCGCCGTGGCCCTGTCGGGACCGCTGCTGCTGTGGAGCATCCTCGCCGGCCCCGGCCGTGCCCGGCGCCAGATCCGGGAGAACCTGCTCCACGGCGTCGCCCCGGGCAGCGGGGCCGGGAAGCCGCCGTCGCCGCTGGTCCGGTATGCCCGGCGGCTGACCCTGCCGGCCAATGCCGCCCGGCTCGACCGCTGGCACG
>NZ_JBHTML010000396.1:0-1021 GCF_042679445.1 Arthrobacter sp. GCM10027362 | reverse complement strand
CCGGGCCCAGACCGTGCACGCCCTGGCCGCTGCCTGCGCCGGCGGCCTGCGGATCGACGCCGGCGGCGACCATGCGGACATCCGGTCCCGGCTGCTGGCGGTACCCGGGATCGGGCCGTGGACGGTGGAATATCTGGCCCTGCGGGCGCTGCACGATCCGGATGCCTTCCCGGAGGGTGACCTGGTACTCAGACGTGCCCTTGGCGCCGACTCGGCGCGCCGGGTCCGGGCGGCGGGCCGCCCCTGGTCCCCGCTGCGTGCCTATGCCGTGTTCCACATCTGGACGCACCAGTCATACCTGGCGTGACCTTTGGCCTGCCCGCCGGCCTAGCTGCCCGGGACAATCCGCAAGCTGTTCCGTATAATAAAAATAAGTTCTCACATTATGGAAAGGATGGATTCATGACCGACAGGCTCCACCCCGGCAGCACCGCCCCGGCCTTCACCTTGGCCGACAGCACCGGACGGAAGGTCTCGCTCTCCGACTTCGTCGACGGCAACGTCGTGGTCTACTTCTACCCGAAGGCCGCCACCCCCGGCTGCACCACCGAGGCCTGCGACTTCCGGGACAATCTCAACTCGCTCCAAGGCGCCGGTTATGCCGTGGTGGGCATCTCCCCGGACGAGCCGGAAGCCATCGCGGACTTCGCGGCCGACCAGCAGCTGGACTTCCCGCTGCTCTCGGACCCGGACCACTCGGTGGCCAAGGCCTGGGGTGCGTTCGGCGATAAGGAAATCGACGGCCGCACCGTCACCGGCACGCTCCGCTCCACGGTGGTGCTTGGCCCTGGTGGCACGGTCCGCTCTGCGGAATACAACGTCACCGCGCAGGGCCATGTGGCCCGCCTGCGCGCCGAACTGGGCATCTAGGCACCGGGTTGGAACAGATGAGACGCGCGAAAATCGTCGCCACGTTCGGGCCGGCCATTGCCGGGTACGAGAGCACGCTGGCGGTGCTGCGGGCCGGGGTGGACGTGGCCCGGATGAACATGAGCCACGGGGACTACGCCGTGCACGAGCA
>NZ_JBHTML010000395.1:0-1029 GCF_042679445.1 Arthrobacter sp. GCM10027362 | reverse complement strand
GGTCGGCGGCCGCCTTGGCGGCCTGCCGGTCCGTGGCCTCCAGCTCGTTGCGCAGCACCGCGAGCCGGCCCACCGCGGCCTCCAGCGAGGCCTTCGCCGTCTCGAGCTCGGTGCGGATCTGGGCCAGCGTGGCGCTGTTCTCCATCAGCCCGCGCAGCCGCTGCTGCAGGTCCTCGACGGCGGCGCGCTGGGGCGCGGGGTCCAGTTCGGCAAAGGACCGGGTGTCCGCGGCCACCCGGTGCAGCGCGTCCAGCCGGCCGGCGAGCAGGTCCTTGGCCTTGCTGCGCTCGTCCGCCAGTTCGCTGGCCTGCTCGTGCTCGGCCCGGATCCGGTCCGCCTCGGCCTGCAGCTGGGCGATCTTCTCGGTGTTGCTGAAGCCGAGCAGGTAGTCGCCCGGGCTGACCCGGCGGGTGTCGCGCTCGAAGGTGCCGGCGTTGAGCTTGATGGTGCCGGCCAGGCTGATCGCCCGGTCGTGGCCGTGCAGCTGTTCGTCCGAGTCCACGCAGGTGAAGGCGTAGTCGGTGGCGATCTTGCCGCGCAGCCAGTCTCCGGCCTCGGAGTTCTTGAACTCCAGCTTGGTGACCAGGTCCGCTCCGCCGGCCGCGGGCGGGCTCTTCCGAACGGCGTTGCCGATGTTGACCCAGCGCAGCTTGCCGTAGCCGTCCAGCCCGTCGATGGCGGCGGTGACGGCGCGGATGTGCTCGGGGCGGACCAGCAGCGTGGTGGCCAGCGTGCGCAGCGCCTTCTCGGCCGCCGGCCGCCAGGGCAGGTGCTCCGGGGCAATGTCCGCCAGTTCGCCGGCAAAGGGCATGTCCTCGGCGTCGATGCCGGTGGCGGCGCTGATCTCGCGCCGGGCGGCGGCGCTGGCGCCGTCGATATTGCTGCCGCGGCGCGCGTAGGACTCGATCTCGGCCCGCAGCTTCTGCTCCTGCTTGCGCGCGTTCATGCTCGCGGCCACGGCCTCGTATTCAAGGCTGCGGGCGGCGGCGGCCTCCTCGGCCAGGCGCCCGACGGCGTCGGCCGCCTCGC
>NZ_JBHTML010000394.1:0-1045 GCF_042679445.1 Arthrobacter sp. GCM10027362 | reverse complement strand
TGGCGCCGGGTGGTGATCGAAAAACCCTTCGGGCACGACCTGGCCAGCGCCCGGGAACTGAATGCCGTCGTCGAGTCGGTGTTCCCGGCCGATGCGGTGTTCCGGATCGACCACTACCTGGGCAAGGAGACGGTGCAGAACATCCTGGCGCTGCGCTTTGCCAACCAGCTGTTCGAACCGCTCTGGAACGCCAACTTCGTGGACCACGTCCAGATCACCATGGCCGAGGACATCGGCACCGGCGGCCGGGCCGGCTACTACGACGGCGTGGGCGCGGCCCGGGACGTGATCCAGAACCACCTGCTGCAGCTGCTGGCCCTGACCGCCATGGAGGAGCCGATCTCCTTCAACGCCGAGGACCTGCGCGCCGAGAAGGAAAAGGTCCTGGCCGCGGTCAAACTCCCCCAGGACCTGTCCACGTCCTCGGCGCGCGGGCAGTTCACCGGCGGCTGGCAGGGCGGGGAACTGGTCCGGGGCTACCTGGAGGAAGAGGGCATCCCGGCCGATTCCACCACCGAGACCTACGCCGCCCTGCGCCTGGACATCCACACCCGGCGCTGGGCCGGCGTCCCCTTCTACCTGCGCGCGGGCAAGCGGCTGGGCCGCCGGGTGACCGAAATCGCCGTGGTGCTCAAGCGTGCCCCCAACCTGCTCTTTACCGACCACGGCGACGAGGAGACCGGCCAGAACGCGGTGGTGATCCGGGTCCAGCCCGACGAGGGCGCCACCATCCGGTTCGGCTCCAAGGTCCCGGGCACCCAGATGGAGGTCCGCGACGTGACCATGGACTTCGGCTACGGGCACGCGTTCACCGAGTCCAGCCCGGAGGCCTATGAGCGGCTGATCCTGGACGTGCTGCTCGGCGAGCCGCCGCTGTTCCCGCGGCACCAGGAAGTGGAACTGAGCTGGAAGATCCTGGACCCGTTCGAGGAGTACTGGGCGCGCTCGGGCACCAGGCCGGAGCCCTACGCCCCGGGCAGCTGGGGCCCGGCGTCGGCCGATCAACTGCTGGCCCGCGACGGACGAACCTGGAGAAGGCCATGAT
>NZ_JBHTML010000393.1:0-1049 GCF_042679445.1 Arthrobacter sp. GCM10027362 | reverse complement strand
TCGGCGAAATTGCTGTGCTCGGCCACGGCATGGCCGATGGCAGGATGGGCGATCTGCAGCAGCAGGGCCCGCCCCGCTCAGGTATTACCTGGCGGGGCCGCCCGGAGCAGGTGAGGAGCCGGACGATGCAGGGACTTAACTGTTGATCCGGCCACCCGCGGGATCCCGGCGGGGTTCCCTCCGGGCCCGAACCGGAGAATGATGGTGGCACCTGGCGTATCCACCCGGTGCGGCTATCGGGACGTTGGAGTGACGGGCCTGGGTGCCTGGTCCGATGCCGTCCGGGAAGCCTTGCGCCACCAGCGAAGTAAGGAGCAGCAGATGCCCACTCTTGCACGCGAGATCATGACCGGCGGTGTCGAGTGTGTCGGTGAAAACGAGACCTTGGAACAGGCGGCCCGGAAGATGAGGGACCTCGATGTCGGCTCGCTGCCGATCTGCGGCGAGGACAACCGGCTCAAGGGGATGCTCACGGACCGCGACATCGTCATCAAGTGCTTGGCCGCAGGTGGTGACCCGCGCACCGCCACGGCGGGTCAGTTCGGCCAGGGCAAGCCCGTGACGATAGGGGCCGATGACAGCATCGAGGAAGCGATAAGAACCATGCAGGAGTACCAGGTGCGCAGGCTTCCGGTCATTGACGGGCACGACCTGGTCGGGATGCTCAGCCAGGCCGACATTGCCCGCAACTATCCGGAGGACCGCGTCGGCGAACTCGTGGAGCTTATTTCCTTCTACTAAACCGGATACCGCGGTCCGGGTCCTGAATGGGATCCGCGGGGCCGGTCGGGTCTGCCGCGTCCTCCCGGCGCCGATGCCCCGGCCCCGGGCCGGGCTTCCCTGCCGGTAATTCGGGTTTAATCTGAAGGCTCTGCCGGAGGGCGGAACCTCTCGTGTGTTTCATCCGGGCCCGTGACCGGAACGAATCCGGGGCGTAGCCTCGAAGAGGGGCATACGAGTCGGGAGTGGCCTATGGACCTGAAGGAAGCTGCGGCCGCCGAGGCCAGGGAACACCTGGCCGACGCCCTGGCCGCAGTGGAAGAGGCATG
>NZ_JBHTML010000392.1:0-1077 GCF_042679445.1 Arthrobacter sp. GCM10027362 | reverse complement strand
CCTGCATACCTGGCGAGGAAGGCCGACATCGAGGACGGCGTCGTGCCGGGGACGACGGAGAAGGAAGCGGCCAAACTGCGCGAGGCGAGGAAGCGGATCCGGCTGCCGGAACAGGAGAATGAGATCCTGCGCCGGGCCGCGGCATTCTTCGCCCGGGAACTGCCCCCAAAATGAGCTTCCCGCTGGTCCCTGACCAAGACGGCGACGGCATCCCCGTGGCGGTGACCTGCCGGGTGCTGGGCTTCTCCAGGCAGGCCTTCTACCAGTGGAGGGCCAGCCCCGTCTCCGACCGGGACCGGGCCGATGCGCACCTGATCAACGCGGCCCTGGACGTCCACACCGACGACCCGGCGTTCGGGTACCGGTTCATTGCCGACGAACTCACCGACCTGGGCATCAGCGCCGGGGAGAACCGGGTGCAGCGGCTGTGCAGTGCCCAGCGGATCTGGTCCGTCTTTGCGAAGAAGCGCGGCCTGAACCGCAAGGCCGGCCCGCCGGTCCACGATGACCTGGTCGGCCGGAACTTCACGGCCTCGTCACCGAACGAACTGTGGCTGACGGACATCACCGTTTCCCCGCACCGACGAAGGAAGGCTGTACCCGTGCGCGATCAAGGATGTCCATTCGAACCGGATCGTCGGCTACTCCATCGACTCCCGGATGAAGGCCTCCCTGGCCGTCTCCGCGCTGCGCAACGCCGTCGCCCTGCGTTCACCTGACGGGACCGTGGTGCATTCGGACCGCGGCTCCCGGTTCCGCTCCGCGGTGTTCGTCCGGATACTCAAAAGCAGCGGACTGACCGGATCGATGGACCGGACCGGCGCCTGCGGTGACAACGCCGCCATGGAGTCCTTCTTCGCCCTGCTCCAGAAGAACGTCCTGGACCGGCAGCGACGGGCCACCCGGCAGGAACTGCGCCTGGCCATCGTGACCTGGACCGGGAAAACCTACCACCGCAGGCGCCGCCAGCGGGCCCTCGGCCGGCTCACACCGATCGAGTTTGAGACAATACAAACCGGCCTTCGAGCCGCATGAAAACCATCAACCCCGAGAGTCAACCAAACCCGGGGCAGTCCC
>NZ_JBHTML010000391.1:0-1084 GCF_042679445.1 Arthrobacter sp. GCM10027362 | reverse complement strand
CGCCTGGCCCGCGCGCGCCCGGGCCTGCGCCCAGACGAAGAAGCCCGTGATGGTGAACGCGCCGTAGAAGAGGCACCTGAAGGCGGTGTCTTGGTAGCCGGCGCTAAAGAGCAGGGGCACGCCCGGCGCGGCAAACAGCAGCGTCAGCGCCGCGGTGCCCAGCACCAGGCCCGCCGTCAGGCCCAGCCGGGCCCGCCCCGACGCCCAGGTCGGCGTCACCGCGTGGCCGCCGAGGGCGCTGAGAAGTCCAAAAAAACCGCCCAGCACCTCGCGCAGCAGCAGAACGCTGCCGGCGACGGGAAGCTGGGCTTTGAAGAGCCACCGCAGAAGATCCATGCCGTCCCCTTTCCTAAGCCGCGGCGGCTCCGGGGTAACGACAGTGCGGGGCGGGAAGGGATCCGGGCTGCGCGTGATCAACGCAGCCGGTGCGCCTTCGCAAACCGCCTGTACGTGCTTCTCCCATCCAGACTCTAACTGTCGGTACCGGAATTCCACCGGCTCAGCCGCAGCTTCCGGCCCTCTGGTGAAGGCCTTCGGCAACGGGTCGCGGACTATGACCGCCGGTTCGGACTTTCACCGACCCCGGAGCACGTTTTGTACGTGTTGCCATTGTTCCATAAGTGACTGCCGGCATGTCACATTCAAGTCATTCGGTGTAACAGTGCGCGGCGGCACCGGCGTGGAGGCGGACAGCGCTACCGGGTGGCGGCCGCGCGCAGCCGGGCGATCGCCGCATTCGGATCCTCGGCCCCGTACACGGCGGAGCCGGCCACGAACACCGTGGCTCCTGCCTCGGCGGCGCGGGCGATGGTCTCCTCGGTGACCCCGCCGTCCACCTGGAGGGCCACCGGCAGCCCGGAGCCCGCCACGGCATCGGCCGCACGGCGGATCTTCGGCAGCGTCACGTCCAGGAACGCCTGGCCGCCGAAGCCCGGCTCCACGGTCATGATCAGCAGCAGGTCCAATTCCGGCAACAGGTCCAGATACGGCTCGACGGCGGTGGCCGGGCGCAGTGCCATGCCCGCCTTGGCCCCGCGGGCGCGAAGTTCGCGGGCGAGCCGCACCGGGGCCGTCGCCGCCTCGA
>NZ_JBHTML010000390.1:0-1091 GCF_042679445.1 Arthrobacter sp. GCM10027362 | reverse complement strand
GCCAGGAAGGCCGTGTGGTTGGCCCGGGCCTTGCGCAGCCAGTCGGCCCGGCCGCCAAGCTCGTTCCGGACCAGGCCCTCGGCCTCGGCCAGCTCGGCGGGGTGACCGGCACGCAGCGCGGCCAGCAGGGGATCGTCCTGGTCCGCCCAGGCGCGGGTGAGCCGCGAGTCGACGGCGGTGGACAGGTGGTGCAGTCCCAGGCGGGAGGCTTCGCGGGGAATCGCACGTGCATCTTCGGTACGGGCGGGCGCAGCGGCCGGCGAAGTCTCTTCGGTACGCAGACCGTAGCGGGGCGAGCCGTCGGACAGCAGGTATTCGGAGATGCTCACGGGTTTCCTCGGCGTGGTTTATCGGATCGGGACACGGCGTGCCGATGCCCTCCCCGGGCCCTTGGCACTGTAAGATTTGACCACGCCGCCGGCGCCCGGCAAAAACAGATGTCAATTGCGACGCTGCACCGCCCGGCTCGGTCCAGGCGCCATGCCACTCGATACCGTTCCGCGCACGGCAATTGGGTTCGGGCAAATCTTCCTACCGGATCCGGGACGTGGCGGCCGAGTACTTCCGCACCGTGGTGTAGCCGGGCTTCGACCCGGTCACCCGGACACGGATCTTGTCCTTCCGGTCCGCGGCCACCAGCCGGTAGGTCTTGTGCGTGGCTCCCTTGATGGCTTTGCCGGAGCGGTACCACCGGTAGGCCAGCGTGGTTCCGGCCGCCCAGGTGCCGGTTTTGGCGGTCAGGGTGCGGCCGGCCTTCCTCGTCCCGGTGATTCGCGGGGTGGACGTCTTCAGCTTCCCCGCCGCGACGGCACGGGTGGCTTCCGAGCTCCTGCGCGCCGGGGCGTACCCCGTCTTCGTGCCGCGCACACGGACCGTAAGGCGCTTGCCGCGGTCCGCGGCCACCAGCCGGTATGTCTTGTGCGTGGCTCCCTTGATGGCTTTGCCGGAGCGGTACCACCGGAAGGCCAGCGTGGTCCCGGCCGCCCAGGTGCCGGTTTTGGCGGTCAGGGTGCGGCCGACCGCGGCCGTGCCGCTGATGGCCGGCACCGGACCGGTCAGCGCCGGCACCACCGAGCGGACGGCCGCTGCGG
>NZ_JBHTML010000389.1:0-1100 GCF_042679445.1 Arthrobacter sp. GCM10027362 | reverse complement strand
GCCGCTGGCCCGCGCATCCCTGCGGCTGGGCGTGCTGCGGCTGCCCGGTGCGCGTGCCCGCCTGGGCGGGCTGCTGACCCACCTGGCCGAACTGCCCGGCAGCGGCATCATCTACACGCTGACCGTCTCCGCCGCCGAGGACACCGCGCGGTTGCTGCGCGAGGCGGGGCACGCCGTGCTGGCCTACACCGGCCGGACGGATCCGGCCGACCGGGAGCAGGCCGAGGCCGCGCTGAAGCAGAACCGGGTCAAGGCCCTGGTGGCCACCAGCGCGCTCGGGATGGGCTTTGACAAGCCGGACCTGGGCTTTGTGGTGCACCTGGGGGCCCCGAGCTCGCCGGTGGCGTACTACCAGCAGGTCGGCCGCGCCGGGCGCGGCACCCCCAACGCGGACGTGCTGCTGCTGCCGGGCACCGAGGACCGCGAGATCTGGGAATACTTCGCCACCGCCTCGATGCCCGACGAGGCCACGGCGCTGGCGGTGCTGCGCGAACTGTCGGCCCCCGGCACGGTGCTGTCCGCGGCGGCGCTGGAGACCCGGGTCAACCTGAAGCGCTCGCCGCTGGAACTGCTGCTGAAGGTGCTCTCCGTGGACGGCGCGGTGCGCCGGACGGGCGGCGGCTGGGAAGGCACCGGGCTGCCGTGGCGCTACGACGGCGAGCGCTACGGGCGCATTGCCCGGGCCCGGGTGGCGGAGCAGAACTCGATGCTGGACTATGAGGCCACCGCCATGTGCCGGATGGAGTTCCTGGCCCGGGAGCTGGATGATCCGTCCGCGGCCCCCTGCGGGCGCTGCGACAACTGCGCCGGAGCCTGGTACCCGGAGGCGGTGGCCGAGGAGGCCACCCGCAGCGCCGATGCCTCGCTGCACCGGGCCGGCACGGAACTGGAGCCGCGCGCCCTGTGGCCGTCGGGGATGGACCGGCTGGGCATCCCGGTCAAGGGTAAAATCGCCGCGGGCGAAGCCCTCTCCGCCGGCCGCGCCCTGGCCAGGCTGACGGACCTGGGCTGGGGCGGGCGGCTGCGGGAGATCTTCGCGCCCGGCGCGCCGGATGCTCCGCTGGATGCGGCCACGCTGCAGGCCTGCGTGCAGGTGCTGG
>NZ_JBHTML010000388.1:0-1104 GCF_042679445.1 Arthrobacter sp. GCM10027362 | reverse complement strand
CAGGCCCCGGAAGGCGGGACGGCCCCCGGCGCCGTCGCCCCGGCCCGGAACGGATCGCCGGTCGACCCGTACTTCACGATCCCGGTCCCGGGCCGCAGCGCCGGCGGGCAGGCGGCGGTGGATCCATCGTGGCAGCCTGCAGCTCCGCCGCCCTCCCCCGGCCTGGTCTCCGGCCGGACACCGGACAGGCAGTCCGAGCCCGGCACGGTAACGGTCAGGGCCGGGGACACGCTCTGGGATATCGCTGCCCGGGATCTGGGCAGCCTGGCCACGGATGCCGAAATCGCCGCGCACTGGCCGCGCTGGTATGCCGCGAACCGGGCCGTGATCGGGGCCGATCCGGCACTGTTGGTTCCGGGCCAGATTCTGACCCCGCCGTCCGGCCGCTGAGCACCCGGCCAGGTAGACAGGTAGAGAGGAACGACCATGAGCGATGCACGCCGGTTGGACCCCGCTGCCGCGCACTCGGGGCAGCCCGTGATGCGGGAGCAGCTGCAGGCACTGGCCCCGGCCAGCGGGGCGCCCCGGCCCCTCACCGTCCGTCCGGTCCGCCCGGCCGAACCGGACAGCTACTTCGCTCCGGTCATCAGGCTCCGCCCGCAGGCCGGGGCCGAACCCGCCGCAACGGTTCCCGCACCGGCCGGTCCTCCTGCGTCTTCCGTTCCCACCGGGTGTGACGGCGCCGAGGAACTGCGCCAGGTCACCGGAACGGCACGATCCATCGCCCAGGCCTGCATGGAGGCCATCGGCGGCACCCGTCCGGTCCAGCAGTTGGCGCGCTGGCTGGACCCGGACTGCTATGACAAGCTCGTCCGCCGGGCGGCACTCGCCCGGGAGCACAGGATCCGGCAGGCACCGGGCAGGACCGGCCGCCGGCCGCTGCCCAGCGCCGTCGTGCGCTCTGCCAGGCTCTGCCGGGTTGCCGCCGAGGCCTACGAAGCATCGCTGGTGGTCGTGGAACCGCACCGGGCCCGCGCCGTCGCCCTCCGCCTGGAGCGCCGGCGCGGACTCTGGAAGGTCACCGCCCTGGAAATAGGCTAACCGCGGCTACTTGCGGCGGCGCCGGGCGGCGCGGTTGGGCTGGGGCCGGCCGGGGCGGTTCCC
>NZ_JBHTML010000387.1:0-1106 GCF_042679445.1 Arthrobacter sp. GCM10027362 | reverse complement strand
GATCCGGAGATCGCGGCGAAGATCGACGACGAACTCACCCGCCAGCGCAGCGGGCTGGAGATGATCGCCTCGGAGAACCACACCGCCGTCGCCGTCATGCAGGCGCAGGGCTCGGTGCTGACCAACAAGTACGCCGAGGGCTACCCGGGGCGGCGCTACTACGGCGGCTGCGAGCACGTGGACGTCATCGAGCAGCTGGCCATCGACCGGGTCAAGGCCCTGTTCGGCGCCGGTTTTGCCAACGTCCAGCCGCACTCGGGCGCCCAGGCCAACGCCTCGGTGATGCACGCCCTGATCAAGCCCGGGGACACGATCCTGGGCCTGGACCTGGCCCACGGCGGGCACCTGACGCACGGGATGAAGCTGAACTTCTCCGGCAAGCTCTACAACGTGGTGGCCTACGGCGTGTCCGAAACCGACCACCGGGTGGACCTGGCCGAAGTCCGCCGCCTGGCCGAAGAGCACCGGCCGCAGCTGATCGTGGCCGGCTGGTCCGCCTACGCCCGCCAGCTGGACTTCGCCGAGTTCCGCTCCATCGCCGACTCCGTGGGCGCCTACCTGATGGTGGACATGGCCCACTTCGCCGGCCTGGTCGCCGCGGGCCTGCACCCGAACCCGGTGCCGCACGCCCATGTGGTCACCTCCACCACGCACAAGACCCTGGGCGGCCCGCGCGGGGGCATCGTCCTGACCAACGACGCGGACATTGCCAAGAAGGTCAACTCCGCGGTGTTCCCCGGCCAGCAGGGCGGCCCGCTGGAGCACGTCATCGCCGGCAAGGCGGTGGCCTTCAAGCTCGCCGCCTCGCCCGAATTCGCCGAGCGCCAGCAGCGCACGCTGGCGGGGGCGAGGATCCTGGCCGAACGCCTGGTCCAGCCCGATGTCGCGGCCAAGGGCATCTCCGTGGTCTCCGGCGGCACCGACGTGCACCTGGTGCTGGTGGACCTGCGCCACTGCGGGCTGGACGGGCGGCAGGCCGAGGACCGCCTCGCGGAAATCGACATCACGGTCAACCGCAACGCGGTCCCGTTCGACCCGCGCCCGCCGATGGTCACCTCCGGGCTGCGCATCGGCACCCCGGCCCTGGCCACCCGCGGCTTCGGCGA
>NZ_JBHTML010000386.1:0-1110 GCF_042679445.1 Arthrobacter sp. GCM10027362 | reverse complement strand
AATGCCGGCACCGGCGCCCCAGACCCGCTGCGCCAGCAGCCGGCGGCGCACGAGGTCGTACGGTTTCAGCGGCACGGGGACGTCAGCGGGCCGGCTCCGCCGGGTAGTCCGCCGCGCCCGGCGGCATGCCGGGGCCGAAGATCGGCTCCGGCATGGGCCGTTTGGCGGTAATCCCGTCGCCCAGGGACTGGTGGCGCAGCCGGCGCAGCACCCACGGCATCAGATGGTTGCGTGCCCAGACCAGGTCCTCGGTGCGGGCCGTGCGCCAGCGCTTCGGCGGCAGCGGTGCCGGGACTTCAGGATGCAGGTTGTGCTGGACGTTGAGCGAGTCCAGGACCATGGCGGCAATGATGTGATGTCCCAGCGCATTGAAATGCAGCCGGTCTTCGGCCCACATCTGCGGGTCCTTGAGCTGGCGCAGCGCCCAGAGGTCCGCGATGACGGCGTCGTGCCGGGCGGCGATGGTGCGCACGTTTTCGTTGTAGATGGCCGCCCGGCCGCGCACCGTGCCGAGCACCGGGGTGTTGCCGATGTCCGGGGCGGTGAACAGCACCACCGTGGCGCCGGAGCTGCGCAGCTTGGCGATCGCCACATCCAGTGTCTCGGCGAGCGCATCCGGATCGGAGCGGGGGCGGATCACGTCGTTGCCGCCGGCGCAGATGCTGATCAAATCCGGCTGCAGATCCAGTGCCGGTCCCACCTGCTCGTCCACGATCTGGCGCAGCAGCTTGCCGCGGATGGCCAGGTTCGCATAGGCGAAGTCCACATGGTCCCGGGCCAGCTCGTCGGCGACCCGGTCCGCCCAGCCGCGGTGGCCGCCGGGACTGTTCGGGTCCGGGTCCCCGATGCCCTCGGTGAAGGAATCCCCGATCGCCACGAACCGGTTCCACGGGTGGCGCAGCTGCACGTCGTTCACAGGGCTATCCTCGCAAGACGGCGGCAAATCCGCGAGGGCGCGCCCCGGGCACCACGGCCCGGGGCCGGAAACCTGAATCATCTTTCAGAAAATGCTGGTGCCGCCGTCCCGGGGCGGCTAGGGTGTGTCTCCTAATGCCTTGAGCCAGATGGTGATCGCGCGCAGGATGGTGCCGCCGCGGTAGGTCAGGGCGA
>NZ_JBHTML010000385.1:0-1121 GCF_042679445.1 Arthrobacter sp. GCM10027362 | reverse complement strand
CCGGAGGTGACGACTTTCTCGATTGTGGCGGCCATTACAGCTCCACCACCGAGCGCAGGACCTTGCCTTCGTGCATTTTGGTGAAGGCTTCCTCGATCTGGTCCAGTTTGATGCGTTCGGTGACGAAGGCGTCCAGGTCCAGGCGGCCGAGTTTGTACTGGGCCACGAGCATGGGGAAGTCGCGGGAGGGCAGGCAGTCCCCGTACCAGGAGGATTTCAGGGCCCCGCCGCGGCCGAAGACATCCAGCAGGGGCAGTTCCAGGGCCATGTCGGGGGTGGGCACCCCGACCAGGACCACGCGGCCGGCCAGGTCGCGGGCGTAGAAGGCCTGCCTGTAGGTTTCGGGCCGGCCCACGGCCTCGATGACCACGTCGGCGCCGTGCCCGCCGGTCAGGGCCCGGATGGCCTCGACCGGGTCGGTCTGGCGGGAGTTGACCCCGTGGGTGGCGCCGAGCTTTTGGGCCATTTCGATCTTGTTCTCGTCGATGTCCACGGCGATGATGGTGGTGGCCCCGGCCAGGGCGGCCCCGGCGACGGCGGCGATGCCGACCCCGCCGCAGCCGATGACGGCCACGGACTCGCCGCGCTTGACCTCGCCGGTGTTGATGGCCGCGCCGATGCCGGCCATGACCCCGCAGCCGAGCAGGCCCACGGCGGCCGGGTCGGCCTCGGGGTCGACCCGGGTGCACTGGCCGGCGGCGACCAGGGTCTTTTCGGCGAAGGCGCCGATGCCCAGGGCCGGGGAGAGGGGCGTGCCGTCCTCGAGGGTCATTTTTTGGGTGGCGTTGTGGGTGTTGAAGCAGTACTGGGGGGTGCCCTTGGCGCAGGCCCGGCACTGCCCGCACACCGCGCGCCAGTTCAGGATGACCCGGTCCCCGGGGGCGACCTCGGTGACGCCTTCGCCGACGGCGGCCACGGTGCCGGTGGCCTCGTGGCCGAGCAGGTAGGGGAAGTCCTCGCCGATGCCGCCCTGCTTGTAGTGCAGGTCGGTGTGGCAGACCCCGCAGGTGAGGATGTCCACCAGCGCCTCGCCCGGGCCCGGGTCCGGGACCAGGATGGTCTCGATGGAAACCGGCGCGTTCTTTTCCTTGGCAACAACTGCCCGAACTTTGTGAACCATG
>NZ_JBHTML010000384.1:0-1133 GCF_042679445.1 Arthrobacter sp. GCM10027362 | reverse complement strand
GGCCGGCTGCCCGGGGATGCCGCCGTGGCTTTTCGTGCCCGCGGCCCTGGGCTTCCTGGCCGTGGTGCTGGCGCTGGCGGCGATGGCCGCCCGCGTCAACTGGCCCGAGTTCGTCCCGCTGGTGACCTCCGGGCCGTCGCTGACGGCCCTGGCCCTGAGCCTGCGCACCGCCGCGGCCAGCACCCTGCTGTGCCTTCTCCTGGGCATTCCGACGGCGCTGGTGCTCGCCCGCTCGCACTTCCCCGGACAGCAGCTGCTGCGGGCCCTGGTCCTGCTGCCGCTGGTGCTCCCGCCGGTGGTCGGCGGCATCGCGCTGCTGTATACCTTCGGCCGCCGCGGGCTGCTCGGCCAGACCTTGGAACTGCTGGGGATCCAGATCGCCTTTTCGACGGCGGCGGTGGTGCTGGCGCAGACCTTCGTGGCGCTGCCGTTCCTGGTGGTCAGCCTCGAGGGCGCGCTGCGCACGGCCGGGCACCGCTACGAGGCGGTGGCCGCCACCCTGGGGGCCGGCCCGACGACAGTGCTGACCCGGGTGACCCTCCCGCTGATCCTGCCGGGGCTGGCCTCGGGTGCGGTGCTGTCCTTCGCCCGTGCGCTCGGCGAATTCGGCGCCACGCTCACCTTCGCCGGCAGCCTCGAGGGCGTGACCCGGACCCTGCCGCTGGAGATCTACCTGCAGCGCGAGACGGATCCGGACGCGGCGGTGGCCCTGTCCCTGGTGCTGGTGGCCGTCGCCGCCGCCGTCGTCGGGCTGTCCTACCGCAGGACGCTCGCCGGTGCCCTCACGGCAGGTACGCGGTGACGTTCCAGGTCGAAGCGGCGGTCGCTGCCCGGGACTTCGAGGTGTCCCTGGCCGTGGAACCAGGCGAAACCGTCGCGGTCCTCGGCCCCAACGGCGCGGGCAAGTCCACCCTGCTGTCCGTCATCGCCGGACTGCTGCGCCCGGATGCCGGCCGGGCCGTACTGGACGGCAGGACGCTCTTCGAGCTGCCCGGCGGCAGCTGGCTGGCACCACACCGGCGCGGCACCGCGCTGCTGGCCCAGGAGCCGCTGCTCTTCCCGCACCTGAGCGTGCTGGAGAACGTGGCCTTCGGGCCGCGCAGCGCCGGAGCGGACCGGCGCGGCGCCCGGGA
>NZ_JBHTML010000383.1:0-1163 GCF_042679445.1 Arthrobacter sp. GCM10027362 | reverse complement strand
CGGTCCGGGGCCGGCGGCACCTGGTCCGGTGTGCCCGCCGCGGGCCGGTCCGGGACGCGGCGGCCGTCGTCCGGCGGAGATCCGGGCGCGGGTATCGCGGTATCTTGGCTGGTCATTGTTCCCCCTACAAACTTCAAAGGACATCGGACGTGCGAGTAAAAGCCCATGTCCGAGCTTGGTTATACGATTCAAACCTAGGCGACGGCGGCAGTCTGGCCGGGCCGTTTCCCGCCGGCTATGGACAATCGCGCCGAATTGTTATAAAAGGCAGGACCCACCCGCCGGGGGCAGCAGCGGACGGAAACCGCCGCTCAGGGCGCCAGGTCCGGCTCCGGCAGGCCGAAGACCTCCTTGAGCACCAGCCGCGCCGCATGGTAGCCGGACATCCCGTGCACCCCGGGCCCGGGCGGGGTGGCCGCCGAGCAGAGGTAGAACCCCTTCAGCGGCGTCCGCCACGGCTGGGGGCTGAGCACCGGCCGGGCCAGCACCTGGCGCAGGCTGACGGCGCCGGTGCCGAAGTCTCCGCCCACATAGTTGGGGTTGTACCGGGCCAAGCCGGCGGCGGACATGGCGCGCGAGGCGACGACGAGGTCGGCGAAGCCGGGGGCCGCCTGCTCCAGCTGGGCGCTGATCGTCCGGGTCAGGTCCCGGGTAGAGCCGGCCGGCACGTGGCTGTAGGTCCACAGCACGTGCCGGCCGGCGGGGGTGCGCCCCGGATCGAAGCTGCTGGGCTGGGCCACCAGGGTGAACGGCCAGGCCGCGTGCCGGCCGCGGACCACCTCGCGCTCCGCCACCCGGACCTGTTCCCGGCTCCCGCCCAGGTGCACCGTGGCCGCCCGGGCCAGGTCCGGATTGGCCCACGGCACCGGCCCGGAGAGGATGAAGTCCACCTTCGCCGCGCCGGGGCCGTAGCGGTAGCGGCCCAGGGTGTTCACGTACCGGGCGGGCAGGCGCTCGGCGGCCAGCCGGAGCAGCTGCTGCGGGGTGGTGTCCAGCAGCACCGCCCGGGCGGCAGGCAGGTCCCGGAGGCTGTCCACCCGGATGCCGGTGGCGATGCTGCCGCCGTGGGCCTGCAGGTCCGCCAGCAGGGCCGCGACGATGGCGCCGGAGCCGCCGGCCGGGATCGGATAGCCCCCTGCATGCGCCAGCGCGCCGAGCATCAG
>NZ_JBHTML010000382.1:0-1169 GCF_042679445.1 Arthrobacter sp. GCM10027362 | reverse complement strand
GGCCACCCGGCGCGCCGCAGCCTGCGGATGCTCCGGCAGGCCCGGGGGCCGGCTGCCGCTGAGCCAGAGGGTGGCGAAGCCGTGGACCAGGGACCAGGCGGCCAGCGCCGTCTCCTGGATGCCGGGGCCCGGTTCCGGTGCCGCGAAGGCGGCGGCTCCGCCGTACAGTGCCTCCCCGGCGCGGGCCTTGGCCGCCAGCAGCTCCGGGTCGTCGCCCCGGTACAGCTCCGGCCGGAACATCACGTCGAAATGCGCCGGATGCCCGACGGCGAAGCCGACGTAGGCCACCCCCACGTCAAGGAAGTCCCCGGTGTGGCGCCGCGCCTCGGCCAGCGCGTCCGCCAGCAGTTCGAAACCCTGCACGGCCACCGCGGTCAGCAGACCGGCCTTGTCCCCGAAGTGGTGGGCGGGTGCGGCGTGCGAAACGCCGGCACGCCGGGCCAGCTCGCGCAGGCTCAGGGCGGCCGGGCCGGACTCGGTGATGGCCTCGACGGCGGCGCCGATGATCGTCCGGCGCAAGTCTCCGTGGTGGTAGGACGCGTGGCTGCTCATGCCACCAGCCTAATCCCAATCTTGCCATTGACAAGTTCAGGCCGCGGAGTAATCTAGACAGTGTCAAGATTCCTTGTTCCCCGGAAGGGATTCAACAATGGCACCCCTAATTACCCTCCTCATCGCCAGCCTCCTGCTGCGGGGCGCCGGCGCCGCCGGCATCAAGCCGCTCCGGTCCTGGCGCACCGCCCTTCGCGGCGGCCTCGCGGCCATGTTCGTGCTGACCGGCACGGCGCACTTCAACGACCTGCGCAGCGGGCTCGTTGCCATGGTGCCGCCGGCGCTGCCGCAGCCGGAGCTGCTGGTGACGGTGACCGGCCTGCTTGAGCTGGCCGGCGCCGCGGCCCTGCTCCACCGCCGCGCTGCCCCGTGGGCCGCGGCAGGCCTGGCCGTGCTGATGGTGGCGATGTTCCCGGCGAACGTCTACGCGGCGGTTGCCGGCATCACGGTCAACGGCGGGCCGGCGACGGCACTGCTGCCCCGGACCCTGATGCAGCTCGTCTTCATCGCCGCCGCCGTCGCGGTGGGGCTGCCGGCCCTGCGCAAACTGCGGCCGGCACGGGCAGCCGGCGCCGCGGCACAGCCCTGACAGCCCTGCGGACACTGGGCGGCCCGCC
>NZ_JBHTML010000381.1:0-1182 GCF_042679445.1 Arthrobacter sp. GCM10027362 | reverse complement strand
GCGCGGTGCCTGGGCGCAGGGGCTGGGACAGGGCGCAACCGTGCTGGCCTGCTCGCTGTCCGCGCTGGTGATGATGGCGGTAGCGGCGGGCGCCGTCGCGGACGGGACGGCGCCGGGAGCGGCCGCCGTCGTCATCCTGATGCAGCTGGCGCTGATCGAACCCTACGCCGCCGTGAACACGGCCGCGCAGCAGTGGGGTGCCTGGCGCGCCCTGGGCGACCGCGTGCTGCCGGAACTGGGCACTCCCGGGGAGGTGCCGGCCGACGGCGCTCCGCCGGCGCGGACGGCGGAACCGGTGGCCTCACTGGCATTGCACGGGGCCGCCTACCGGTATCCGGACCAGCCCGAGCCGGTCTTCAGCGGCCTGGACCTGGAGGTCCGGCGCGGGGAATGGCTGGCCGTGACCGGGCCCTCCGGCAGCGGCAAATCCACGCTGCTGGGCGTCCTGCTGGGCTTCCTGGTGCCCGAAAGCGGCGAATACCTGGTCAACGGCCGGCCCGGCGGCGCCCCCGGCCGGCTGGCCTGGACCCCGCAGGAGGCGCACCTGTTCAACTCCAGCCTGCGGGCGAACCTGCTGCTGGCCAGGAGCCGGCAGGACCCGCCCTCGGATGAGGAGCTGCTGGCCGCGGTCCAGGCCGTGGGCCTGGGCTCCTTCGTGGCGTCCCTGCCGGACGGGCTGCGGACCCGGATCGGCCCGGGCGGGCCCAACCTCTCCGGCGGGCAGCGCCAGCGGGTGGCCATGGGCCGGGCCCTGCTCACGAAGGCGGACGTGGTGCTGCTGGACGAGCCGACCGCCCACCTGGACCGTGAAGCGGCCGCGGCTCTGCTGGCGGACCTGCGCCGGGCGCTTGCGGACAAGGCGGTGGTCATGGTCACCCACGATCCGCAGGAGGCAGCTGCCTGTACCCGCACGCTGCGGCTGGGTTCCGCGTCCCGGGCGGCTGCACTAGCGTAGGTGCAATGACCGCCACGACGCCCTATCCGGACCCTGGCCGCACCGGGCTGCGCTGGCGCGCGCTGACGCCGGCGGACACCGAGGCCTGGTACGGCCTGGTCCGCCGGATGGCCGCGGCGGACCAGCCGGCCTGGTCCGAAACCCGGGAGGATTTGGCCGGCTACCTGGCCTCCCCGGCCAACGACCCGGCCCTGACCACGCTGGCCGGGTTCGACGGCGGCGGCACG
>NZ_JBHTML010000380.1:0-1184 GCF_042679445.1 Arthrobacter sp. GCM10027362 | reverse complement strand
GGTCCCGGCCTGCGGGTCGGGGGCGGCTGCGGGAGTGGCCGTGGCCGCATCCGGCCTGGCGGGGGCGTTGCCGCCGGGAATCAGGTTGTCCTCCAGCGCCGGCCCGGGCGCCAGTCCGCTGGTTGCCGTCTGGGCGTAGTCCGGCACGACGCCGCGGCCGGGTGTGGGTTCGAACGCCACCCAGCCGATATTCTCGAAATACAGTTCGGGCCAGGCATGGGCATCCCGGGAATCGGCTTCGTACTGGGTCAGTTCCACGCCGTCGCGCACCACGGTTTCGCCGGTCACGCGGCCGGGTGCGTAGCCGACGGCGATCCGGCTGGGGATGCCCGCCTCGCGGGCCATGATGGCCATTGCGGCCGAGAAATGCACGCAGTATCCCGCCTTGGCCCGCAGGAAGGCCCCGACCACGCCAAAACCGCTCTGGTCGTAGCCGCCGTCCACGGGGGCCTGCTCGGAGTACGTGAAGTCCGGCCCCCGCAGGTACCGCTGGATGGCCAGCGCCTGCTCGAACGGCCGGTCCAGGTCCCCCACCACCTGCACCGTGGTATCCCTGATGATCTGCGGCATGTCCGCGGGCAGTTCCGAGAACACCGGATCCACCACGGGTGAGTCGTACGGCTCGGCCGAGGCGAGCAGGCTGCGGCTCAGCCTCGGTGCCACGCTGATGACCGTGTAGTCCTGGTTGGCCGTGGTGGTCCCGGCCTCGCCGCGGATGCTCAGCGTGCGCGGGTCCCAGTTCCAGGTCCCTTCCAGTCCCTCGATCCTGGCCGGCGCGTACGGGGCCAGCAGCCAGGGGCTGGTGTACGAGGAGGTGCTGATCTCGGTGGTGGTGACGGTGCCGGCGGCCAGCAGGGCGCGGATCTGCGGCTGGTCGATGCGTTCGACGCCGGGATGCCGGCTGCCGCGCGTGTCGCTGGGCCGCCAGCGGGCGCCGGTGAGGTTCTCCAGTGTCACCGAGCGCAGGTACAGCCCGGTCCCGGCGTCGGTCGCGTAGGTCAGGCGGCCGAACGCGCCGGGGCGGCGCAGGTTCTCGCCCAGGCTCACGATCGGGTTCAATCCGGTCGGCACGCCCAGCCAGTTCAGCCGGGACCCTTCCGGAAACAGGCCGTCATGGAAGCCGGGGACGGCCAGCGGCAGGGCCAGCGCCGCCGCGACGCCGGCGGCACCGATCGCGGCGGCCC
>NZ_JBHTML010000379.1:0-1188 GCF_042679445.1 Arthrobacter sp. GCM10027362 | reverse complement strand
CCGCGCCGCCGCTGCCCGAGGTGCCGGTCCCGGCGGACGGCCTTGAACTGATCGGCGCGGCCAAGGGTTCGGGCTACCGGGAGCCGCCGTCGCTGGTGCGGCGCGCGGACGGGCAGATGCTGCAACTGACCGGGCTGCTGTACACGGTGCTCGAGGCCATCGACGGCCGCCGCACGGTGGAGCAGGTCGCCGAGCAGGCCGGCAGGCGCCTGGGGCGGCTGGTCACGGCGGAGAACGTGCGGACCCTGATCCGGCAGCACCTGCTGCCGCTGGGCCTGCTGCGGCTGGCCGACGGTTCCCAGCCGCACCTGAAGCGGGCCGACCCGCTGCTGGGCATGCGGCTGCGGTACACGGTGACGGACCCGGACCGCACCCGCAGGATCACCGCCCCGTTCACCGTGCTGTTCAACCCCGTAATTGTCGTGGCCGTCACCGCGGTGTTCCTGGGCGCGTCCTGGTGGGTGCTGATGGTCGAGGGCCTGGCCGCGGCCACCCACGACGCGTTCGCCAACCCCGGACTGCTGCTGCTGGTCTTCGCGGTGACGGTGCTTTCGGCCGGCTTCCACGAGTTCGGCCACGCGGCCGCCGCCCGCCGGGGCGGCGCCACCCCGGGGGCGATGGGCATGGGCCTGTACCTCATCTGGCCCGCCTTCTACACCGACGTCACCGACTCCTACCGGCTCGGACGCGGCGGGCGGCTCCGGACCGACCTGGGCGGGCTCTACTTCAACGCCCTCGTGGTGGTGGGCATCATGGGCGCCTGGTGGCTCACCGGCTACGACGCACTGCTGCTGGTGGTGGTGACCCAGCTGCTGCAGATGGTCCGCCAGCTGCTGCCCCTGGTCCGCTTCGACGGCTACCACGTCCTCGCCGACGCCGCCGGGGTGCCGGACCTGTTCCAGCGGATCAAACCCACGCTGCGGGGCCTGCTGCCCTGGCACCGGAAGGACCCGCAGTCCACCGTCCTCAAACCCTGGGCCCGCGCCATGGTCAGCGTCTGGGTCCTGGTCACGGTCCCGCTGCTGCTCTTCAGCCTGGCCATGCTGGTCCTCGCCCTGCCCCGGCTGCTGGGCACGGCGTGGCACAGCGTTCTGGAGCAGCAGGCCATGCTCGCCCGGGCCCTGTCCGACGGCGACGTCCCGGGTGCCGCCGGCCGGGTCCTGGCCCTGGCCGCCGTCGCCCTGCCGG
>NZ_JBHTML010000378.1:0-1191 GCF_042679445.1 Arthrobacter sp. GCM10027362 | reverse complement strand
CGGCGGGCCGGCGCCGCGGTGGTGCTGGCCGCCGCCGCCCTGCTGCTGTCCGGTTGCGGGCTGGCTCCGGCGGCGTCCTATGTCCCGGACTCGACCCCGGGCAGCATCCAGCCGCTGCCGGGGGCCGAAGGCGTGGAAGTGACCGTCACCGGCCGGAACAATACCGAGGGCCTGATCCTGGCCAAGATGGCGGTCCTCGCGGCCAAGGCCGCCGGCTTCGAGGTTGCGGACCTGAGCAATGTCCCGGGCAGCCAGCCCACGCGGTCCCTGATGCTCGCCGGCAAGGCGGACATCATCTGGGAGTACACCGGGACGGCCTGGCTGTCCTTCATGGGGCATGAGTCGGGCATCCCGGAGCAGGATGCCCAGTGGCAGGCGGTGCGCGACGAGGACCTGCAGAACGGCCTGACCTGGGGTGCCAAGGCTCCGCTGAACAACACCTATGCCCTGGCCGTCACCGATGAGACGGCAGCCAAATACGGGCTCAGCAAGCTCTCGGACATCGCCAAGCTGCCGGTGGAGAAGCGCACCTTCTGCGTGGAACCGGAATTCAATTCCCGTCCCGACGGCTTCGGGCCGATGCTCGGGCACTACGGCATGGACCGCGGCTCCGCCACCGGTGTTCCGGAAGGCAACATCGGCCTCTACGATGTCGGGGCCGTCTACAGCGCCACCGACAGCGGCGAGTGCACCATCGGGGAGGTCTTCGCCACGGACGGCCGCATCGACGCGCTGGGGCTGACCGTGCTGGAGGATGACAAGAAGTTCTTCCCGGCCTACAACGTGGCCCCGGTGTTCTCCTCCGCGACGCTGGCGGCGCATCCGCAGCTCGCCGGGATCTTCGAACAGATTTCACCGCTGCTGACCGACCAGACCATGCGCAAGCTGAACCTGAAGGTGGACGTCGAGGGGCAGGATCCGGCCGACGTTGCCTTCGCCTGGATGAAGGAACAGGGCTTCCTCGCCGGCCCCCGGGGCTGACCGGCAGCGCCTGCGTAAACAGCGGGATCCCCTCGCCCGAGGGGGTCCCGCTGTGTGTGCGGAAGGTCAGTAGGCCTTGGTGCGTTGTTCGACGATGAGGTGGATCAGGGCGAAGGTCTTCTCCTCCTCGATCGCCTTCAGGGCCGCCTGCACGGCGGCGGGGACCTCGGCGTCGGTCTCGACCCTGATGCCGAAGCCGCCGAAGGCCCG
>NZ_JBHTML010000377.1:0-1193 GCF_042679445.1 Arthrobacter sp. GCM10027362 | reverse complement strand
GGTGGCGGGCGCGGTGCTCTGGGGAGCGGGGGCGGCGCTGGGCTTCCCGCTGGGCATGTCCGCGGCGGCGGAGGACCCGGCCCGGGCGGCCGGACGCGTCTCCGTGGTCTCCACGCTGGGCTATGTCGCGTTCCTGGCCGGCCCGCCGTTCCTGGGCTTTTTGGGCCAGCAGGTGGGGGTGCGCAACGCGTTGCTGGCGGTGGCGGTGCTGATCGCCGCCTCCATACTGGCCGCGCCGGCGGCCCGCGAACGGCGGCTCAGGCGCGGGTGAGCGGACCGGGCGGGGCGGAATCGCGCAGGTCCCAGGAGCGCAGCCGCCGCAGCAGGCTCCGTTTCTTCTGCATGTGGTCCTGCATCCGCGCCAGGATATCCGCGAGCATGGTGATGGCCTCGCGGATATAGGGCCCCTTGTTGAGCATCACGCATTCGGCGCGCTCGGCCATCGCGGCGTCGGTGACTTCGGCGCGCGAGGGCAGCCCGGTGCGGGCCAGCGTGTCCAGCACCTGGGTGGCCCAGATGACCGGCACGTGCCCGGCCTCGCACAGCCACAGGATCTCCTCCTGGACCTCGGCAAGCCGCTCGAAGCCCGCCTCCACCGCCAGGTCGCCGCGGGCGATCATCACCCCGATGTTCTCCCAGCGCATGGCCTCGAGCAGGATCTGCGGCAGGGCCTCGAACGCGGGCACGGTTTCGATCTTCAGCACGATGCCCAGCCGGTGCTGCCGGTCCGCGAGCCGGGAGACCAGATCCCTGACGTCGGCAGGGCTGCGGATGAAGGACAGGCCCACGATGTCGGCGTGGTCCTTGATGAATTCCAGGTCACGGACGTCCTCCTCCGTCAGGGCCGGGATCGAGAGCACGGTGTCCGGGACGTTGATGCCCTTCTGCGCCCGGAGCTTGGTTCCCGCCGCGGCGGCGCTGCGGACCAGCACCTCGATTTCGTCCGGCGACACGGCGGTGGCGACCCCGCCGATCTTGCCGTCGTCCAGCAGCACCCGCTCGCCGGGACGGACATCGGTGAAGACCGCCGGCAGCGAGCAGCCGATGCGCTGGACGGTCCCCGGGGAGGGCACCGCCGGTGCCATGTCCCGGGCGAGGATGATCGTGTCGCCGGGGCGCACCACCAGGGCCTGTTCGACGGCCGGCAGCCCGCCCACCCGGACGGTGTCCGCCGGACGCGGCGCCGCGGCGCC
>NZ_JBHTML010000376.1:0-1199 GCF_042679445.1 Arthrobacter sp. GCM10027362 | reverse complement strand
CGGCGAACCGCTCCACCGGCCAGTGCCGGCTGCCGTAGGCGGCCCCGGGGTGGATGACGACGGCGCCGGGCAGCCTGGTGGGCACCGCCGGCCGGTTGAGCCGGTAGTCCAGCGGGTCTGCCTCCAGCCCGTGCCAGCGCAGCAGCCGCGTCCACCGCTCGCGCTCATGGATGCCGTCCTGCCAGGCAGGCCCGTCCCAGCCGGGGGCCCGGTGGCCCAGGCGGATCCTGGCCCGCAGTGCCTCCAGCCGTCCGCGGCTCTCCGGGCCGTTGCCATGCAGATTGACCGCCACGTCCACCTGGCCGGGGGCCCTGGCGATGGCCACGTCCAGTCCGTGCGTATCGAGCAGCTCGTCCACCGAACCTGTCAGCTCCACCACCGGCCGCAGCCACTGCTGGGCCGCATAGACCACGCGGTGTTCCGGATAGGCCCGGCGCAGCGCACGCAGGGCGGGCACTGCCACCAGCAGGTCGCCCAGCTTCAGGGCGCGCAGAACCAGCAGTTCCGGCTGCCGGTTCGGCCGCGGTGTTTTCATCAGGTTCCCTCCCTTGAGTCCTGGGCAGGCCCGGCATGCGGGTGCCGGCCGCGGATTCCATCCTGCCAGACCGGCAGCCCGACGCAGCGGGGACACAGCAGCCCGGCGGCGGGCAAAGAAAATCGCCGTCCGATGTTTAGCCGCGCCCTGACGTGGGAAAAGAACGGGCATGGGAAGCCCGACGCAGACCCCGCCGCGTGCCGTCCTCTTCGACCGGGACGGCACCTTGGTCGTGGACGTGCCGTACAACCGGGATCCGGAGCTGGTCCGGCCGATGCCCGGCGCCGCCGCCGTGCTGGACGCGCTCCGCCGCGCCGGCGTTCGCTGCGGCGTGTTGACGAACCAGTCCGGCATCGCCCGCGGGCTGCTGGCCGAGGACCAGGTGCAGGCGGTGAACGCCCGGGTGGAGCAGCTGCTCGGCCCGTTCGATGTCTGGGAGGTTTGTCCGCATGGTCCGGACGACGGCTGCAGCTGCCGCAAGCCCGCCCCGGGGATGGTGCTCAGCGCGTGCCGGCGGCTGGGCCTGGCGCCGGAACAGGTCGCATTCATCGGGGACATCGGCGCCGACGTCCAGGCGGCACTGGCAGCGGGCGCGGCAACGGTCCTGGTGCCCACGCCGGTGACGCGGCCGGAGGAGATCGCCGCGGCCCCGGCGGTGGCCGCC
>NZ_JBHTML010000375.1:0-1213 GCF_042679445.1 Arthrobacter sp. GCM10027362 | reverse complement strand
GGTAGCGGCAGGGCCGGCCGGCAACCGCAGCCGGCCGGGCCGCTCCCGCCGGCGCACCGGACGGCAGCAGTCGAACCTTGACCGCGACCGGGCGGGCGGGTTTAGGTTGGTACCCCGGGCATTAGGGGTACCCGCCGGCGCTGCAGCGGGTGGTCCGGGCGCTTCGGCCCGTCCGGGAGGGCGGGCGGGAAGGGAGGAAACGTCATGGCCCTGCTGGCGGAGCCGGGGTGCGCGGAGCGGCCGCTGACCGAGCCCGAGGCGGAAATCCATGTCGCCTCCGCCTGCTTCAGGACCGGGCCTGCCGGGGCGGTCGGGATCGAGATCGAGCGGATCGTCCATGACGCCTCGGACCACGCCCTGCCGGTTCCGGTGGACCGGGTCCGGGACGCCGTCGCGGGCGCCGGCCTTCCCGGCGGCGGCGCGATCAGCTTCGAACCGGGCGGGCAGCTTGAACTCAGCTCCGCCTGCGCACCGGATCTGCCCGGGCTCATCGGGGCGGTGCGCCAGGACCTGGCCGTCATCGACCCGCTGGTCGCACGGCAGGGCCTGTGCTTCGACGGGCTCGCCCTCGATGCGGTCCGCGTTCCCCGGCGCACCCTGGACCATCCCCGCTATGCCGCAATGCAGCGGCACTTCGACCGGTCCGGGCCGGCCGGCCGGACCATGATGTGCTCGACCGCGTCCCTGCAGGTCTCGCTCGAAGCCGGCCCGGACCAGGCCGGCCCCGGCGGCGCCGTCTCCCGCTGGCACCGGCTGCATGCGCTCCTGCCGGTGCTGGTGGCCATGTTCGCCAATTCGCCGTTCCACAAGGGGACCCCCAGCGGCTGGAAGAGCACACGCCAGCGCATCTGGCTGGACACGGACCGGACCCGCACCGCCCCGGTGCCGGGACCGGCGGAGCCCCGCGAGGCCTGGGCCCGGTATGCCCTGGACGCCCTGGTCCTGTGCATCCGGGGCGAGGGACGGTGCTGGGATGCCCCGGCGGGACTGCGCATGCGCGACTGGCTGCGCGGCGGCGGCCCCCGCCCGGCAACGCGCGCCGACCTGGACTACCACCTGACCACGCTTTTTCCGCCCGTGCGGCCGCGCGGCTTCCTGGAACTGCGGGTGATCGATGCCCAGGCCGGCGGCGACTGGGAGGTTCCGGCCGCCGTCGTCACCGCCCTCGTCGACGACGCCCGGGCCGCGGACCGCGCCGCCGAGGCGTGCGAAC
>NZ_JBHTML010000374.1:0-1215 GCF_042679445.1 Arthrobacter sp. GCM10027362 | reverse complement strand
CGGTGACCACCCGGCCGCCCGAGGCGTTCTCCTCGTTGACCGCCAGGGCCACCAGGTTGACCCACTCCTGCCAGTACCGCGGGTCCCGGTCCGGGTCCTGGGCGGACAGCCGGGCATGCCAGTCCGGGGCCCGGCGGCGGACCTTCAGCCCGCCGGGCAGCACGCCGGTCCGCTTCAGGCTGGAGTTCTTGCATTCCTCCATGACGTTCCAGATATGCAGCAGTCCTTCCCGGATCTCCTCCTCGCTGCGCCAGGTGAGCTCGTTGGCCAACATGACCCCGCTGATGTCCAGCCCCGTGGTCCGGCAATGCCCAAGCAGTTCCGCGGCCGTGCGGAAGGGGTACGGCTGCCGGGCCACGGCGGATTCGAGCCGGTCCAGCACCGCTTCCTCGGCACCTTCGCGGATGATGAAGCCGCCGCCCACGGAGAAGTAGGTTTCCTCGGTTAGGACCTGCCCGGCGTCGTCCAGGACGGCGAACCTCATCCCGTTGGTGTGCCTGGGCAGCACCGTCAGCGGGTGCAGCACCATGTCCGGCACCCCGTAGGTGATGGGCCTGGCCTCACCGAGTTCGGCGCCCAGGCGCAGGACGCCGGTGTCCTCGATCCGGGCCAGGGCCTCGTCCACCTGCCCGGGCAGGATGGTCTCCGGTTCGAAACCCTCCAGCCCCAGCAGCACCGCGGTGAACGTGCCGTGCCCGCGGCCGGTGGCGGCCAGCGAACCGTAGAGGTCCACCCGCAGCCCGGCCACGCGGCCCAGCAGGCCCTCCTTGGCCAGGTGGGCGGCGAATTGGTGGGCGGCCCGCATCGGCCCCACGGTGTGGGAACTGGAAGGACCGATGCCGACCGTGAACAGGTCAAAGACGCTGATAGCCATTGGTGTGGTGCCTCGTTTCGGAAGGGGACGCCCACGGGAAATGTGGGCGGTGTCACAGAATGGTGTGCATGTGCCGCGGGCCCGGAATCGTGCGACCCCGGGCCCGCGAATGCTCGGCCGGGTCAGGCGAGCGGAGCCAGCCCCGGGTAGAGTGGATGGGCTGCCGCCAGCGCGTCCACCCGGTCCTTGAAGCCGGACAGATCCGCCTCCGGGCCCGCGATGAGCGCCTCGGCGATGATGTCGGCGACCTCGGCGAACGCGGCTTCGCCGAAGCCGCGGGTGGCCAGGGCCGGGGTGCCGATGCGCAGCCCGGAGGTGACCATCGGCGGGCGCGGGTCGAA
>NZ_JBHTML010000373.1:0-1217 GCF_042679445.1 Arthrobacter sp. GCM10027362 | reverse complement strand
AGCCCGGTGAGGTCCTCGACCATCGTCTGGAAGTTCAGCAGCGCCTCGAGCCGGCCCTGGGAGATCTCGGGCTGGTAGGGCGTGTACGCGGTGTACCAGGCGGGGGCTTCAAGGATGTTGCGGCGGATCACCGGCGGAGTGACGGTGTCGTAGTAGCCCTGGCCGATCATCTGCACGGCCGTCTTGTTCTTCGAAGCCAGCCTGCGCAGCTCGGCCAGCACCTCGACTTCGCTCAGGGCGTCCTTGAGTTCGAGGGGGTTTTCCTGGCGGATGGAATCGGGAACGGCAGTATCCACCAGGCCGTCGACGCTGTCGTAGCCGACGGCCTTGAGCATGGTGTCGATGTCGGCTTGGCGGCGCGCACCGATATGCCGGTCGGCAAAGTTTGACGAAAGTGATTGAACCGTCATGAGGAACTCCAAGGTGGGGCCGGCCTGGGGCTCGGCTGGGATCTGGGTTCCTCCCCGCTCTGTATCGGACCTGAGAGATTCCGCGGATTTTAGTCCGCTTGCACCGTCGGTGAGCCGGGCTGCTGCCTGGCTGCTTTCCAGAGTTGCCTCGCCGCGGCGGTACATGGGCCTGAGAGATTCCTGGGGAGGATTTGCTCCTACGGCGCCTGCCCGCTTCATGTACGGGGAGAACTCTCCCGCCACGGTTCGAAAGGCATATTGAGATGTGGGTGATTCGGCTCACACCGTACACGCAGTGCCGCCGCATTGCAAAATCCGGGGAATAAGCCGGCCCGGGAAGGCCTGGATGCCGGCCCGGACCGGCGGCAAGTGCCGGCTTGACATTTCTTCGTGACCCGCCCCACACTGAATGCTGGCCGCCCGTTGGAAGGCCTGGTCACAGAAATAATCAGTTGGCGCGGCTTGTGGACGCCAGTTCCCGCCTCTGATTTCCTGACCGTCAGCCGGGCGGCCATGCGATGCTGCCCAGCCTCGGCTCGCGATCCCCGTCGACGGTGCCTTCCGTGCGGCCTTTGGCAGCTGGCCGGAATGTACCTTTGACTGCCGCCGCAAATCGGCTCCGCCGCAAATCAACGGCACATTGCTGCCCTTTCCATCCTGAGGAAGAAGTCCTATGTCCAAAAACGTCACGGCCACATCAGGCGGTCATACGGGAGCCGACGCCTCCAACGAACCCCACCTGGCCCGGCAGCTGTCCAACCGCCATATCCAGCTCATTGCCATCGGCGGGGCGATCGGCACGGGCCT
>NZ_JBHTML010000372.1:0-1220 GCF_042679445.1 Arthrobacter sp. GCM10027362 | reverse complement strand
CGGTGACCACCCGGCCGCCCGAGGCGTTCTCCTCGTTGACCGCCAGGGCCACCAGGTTGACCCACTCCTGCCAGTACTTGGGGTCGCGGTCCTTGTCTTCTTTCAAAAGCCGTTCGTGCCAGTCGGGGGCCCGGCGGCGGACCTTCAGCCCGCCGGGCAGCACGCCTTCGCGCCTGAGGCTGACTTCCACACAGCCTTCCATGACCGAGTAGATATGGAGCAGGCCTTCCCGGATCTCCTCCTCGCTGCGCCAGGTGAGCTCGTTGGCCAGCATGACCCCGCTGATGTCCAGCCCCGTGGTCCGGCAATGCCCAAGCAGCTCGGCCGCCGTGCGGAAGGGCAGCGGCAACTCCTGCTTGGACTCATCCAGTTCCTTGAGGGCCACGCCCTCTTCGCCTTCACGGACAATGAAGCCTCCGCCCACCGAGAAGAACGTTGCGCCATGGAGGACCTGGCCGGATTCATCGGAGACCGCGAACTTCATCCCGTTGGTGTGCCTGGGCAGCACGGTCAGCGGGTGCAGGACCATGTCCTCCACCGAGTAGGGCAGCGGCACGCCTGTCCCCTGGCCGGCGCCGGCCAGCTGCAGGATTCCGGTCTCGGTGATGGCGGCCAGTCTGGATTCCACCTCGTCGGGCAGGATCAGCTCGGGGTGGAATCCTTCCAGCCCCAGCAGCACCGCGGTGAACGTGCCGTGCCCGCGGCCGGTGGCGGCCAGCGAACCGTAGAGGTCCACCCGCAGGGAAGCCACACTGTCCAGTTTTCCTGAGGACCTGAGTTCCTCGGCGAAGACCGCGGCAGCCCGCATGGGCCCCACGGTGTGGGAACTGGACGGCCCTATTCCGATGGAAAAAAGATCAAAGACTCCAACAGCCATGACAGACCCTTCAAGAAAAACTGGTTAGGACAATAAGTGGGAAGCCGGCGCCCGTCCCCCTGCGGGCACCGGCTCCCCACTCCGGGGCCTCCGAGGGCCCCTTACCCGGTCAGGCTCCGGCGGCCGTTCCCAACGGAACCGTGCCCGGGTAGAGCGGGTGCGCGGCGGCAAGGGCCTGCACCCGGGAGCGGAGGCCCGTCAGGTCGCTGCCGGCGTCGGCGGTCAGGGCCTCGGCGATGATGTCGGCGACCTCGGCGAACGCGTCCTCGCCGAAGCCGCGGGTGGCCAGGGCCGGGGTGCCGATGCGCAGCCCGGAGGTGACCATCGGCGGGCGCGGGTCGAA
>NZ_JBHTML010000371.1:0-1232 GCF_042679445.1 Arthrobacter sp. GCM10027362 | reverse complement strand
GTGCGCACGCCCCAGCCGCTGAACATTTCCGGGGACATCAGCCGCCCGGCCACCAGCGGGGCCTTGTCCTCGTCGACGATGCCGAACAACAGGCATTGCCCCATATTGGAGGCACACGCGTCCACCGGGCGCTTGTCCCTGTCCAGGGCGACGGCGTAGTAGCCCTTGTCCGGCAGCCAGAACTGCTCGTTGAACCGCCGCTTCAGCCGCGCCGCGCGATCCCGGTACTCGGCCGCCAAGGCCAGGTCGCCGGCGTCGTAGGCCATCCAGGAGCGGGCCTTGTACGCGCTGAACACGTAGGCCTGGACCTCGCACAGGGCGATGGGCGGCTCGGCCAGCCGCCCGTCGGCGAAGTTGATGCCGTCCCAGGAGTCCTTCCAGCCCTGGTTGACCAGCCCCTGGTCGTTCAGGCGCGCATACTCGACGAACCCGTCGCCGTCGCGGTCCCCGTAGTGCTCGATCCAGTCCAGCGCCCGGTCCGCGTTGGGCAGCAGGGCGGCAATGGTCTCCCTGGCGAACCCCCAGCGGCTGACCTCCCCGAGCAGCGCCACGAACAGCGGGGTGGCGTCGACGCTGCCGTAGTAGGCGTTCTTGCCGCCCAGGGCCAGCCCGCTGGAGACATCGAGCCGGACCTCGTGCAGGATCTTGCCCGGCTCCTCCTCGCTCACCGGGTCCACCACGGTGCCCTGGCGGTCGGCCAGCGTCTGCACGGTGCCCAGGGCCAGGGACGGATCCACCGGCAACGCCATGAGGGACGCCCACAGCGAGTCGCGGCCGAACAGGGCCATGAACCAGGGCGCCCCGGCGGCCACCACCACGCGCTCCGGATGGGCGGGATCCTCGATCCGCAGGGCGCCCAGGTCGTCGTAGCTGCGCCGCAGGGTCCGCTCGATGGCACGGTTGCCCATCTGCACGACCGGAATCCTGGCCACCCACTCCTGCCGGCGCCGGTCCCGCGGGGACAGGCCGCCCGCGTCCGGACGAACAAACGGTGCCGCCGGGCCGGACCCGTCAACGGCGGGAACCACGCTCAGCCGCGTACTCCAGTGCCCGTGCGGCGGGACGATTGTGCGATACGTCAGGGCGTCCGGCCCGACCTCGGCGCCCTCGGCGTTGACGACGATCCCCTTGCGGACGTCCTGCCAGGTAGCGCGGATGGTCAGCGAACCACCGTCGGGCTGCCGCGTCTCGTCCCAGTGCCGCTGGATCCGCGCCTCCTTCACCTCGAACAG
>NZ_JBHTML010000370.1:0-1330 GCF_042679445.1 Arthrobacter sp. GCM10027362 | reverse complement strand
GGCGGCAGCACGGCCGCGGCGCTGCCGGCAGGCACCGGCGGCGCGACGTCGAACTCGACAGTGGCTTCGGCAGTGGCGGTGGCGGCGCTGCTGACCGCGTAGCCGTCCATCTGGGAGTTGGCGAACGGCGGCAGCCTCACCGGCGCCGCGATGTCGCGGGCGAGGACCCGGTGCACGGCGGCGGTCAACGCCAGGTTTTCCCCCGCACCGGCCGCCAGGCGGCGCTGCCAGGCGCCGCGCACCAGTTCCAGCACCTGCTGCCGGTGTTCGGACACGGCTCTGCGCACTCTTGACCTCCTGGCCGGTCGGCCTGTCTCCGGTTCGGTTACCGCAGCCATCCTAGAGGAACGGCTGCTCAGCCGGCCCCGGCAACCTCCACGGCGACGGTGTGCCAGCCGGTGGCACCGTCCGGTACCACGCCGGCCACTTCCCCGGTCTGCTCCCGGCCGGCCGCGTCGATGGCCCTGACCTGCAGCACATGCCGGCCCGGGGCGGCCGGCCAGGCGAAGCGGTACTGGCGCCAGGTGTCCCGCGAGATGGCAGCGGCGAGCCCGGCATCCTGCCACGGCCCCTCGTCCACGCGCAACTGCACACCGCTGATGCCGGTGTGCTGGGCCCAGGCGACGCCGGCGACGACGACCGTGCCGGGGGCCACCCGGGCGCCGTCGCGCGGGGTATCGATCCGGGAGGACAGCTTCACCGGTCCGCGCGGGCTCCAGCCCCGCACCGTCCAGTAGGCGGCCTCGTCCGCGAAGCGGGTCAGCCTGAGCTCGGTAACCCACTTGGTGGCCGAGACGTAGCCGTAGAGCCCCGGCACCACCAGCCGTGCCGGATAGCCGTGTTCCAGCGGCAGCGGCTCGCCGTTCATGCCCACAGCCACCATGGCGTCCCGGTTGTCCAGCAGGACCTCCAGCGGCGTGGAGGCCGTGAAGCCGTCCACGCTGCGCGAGAGCACCATGTCCGCTTCGGGCAGCGGCCGGGCCAGGCCCAGCAGCTCCCGGACCGGCCAGCCCAGCCAGCGGGCATTGCCGATCAGGTTCCCGCCGACCTCGTTCGAGACGCAGCACAAGGTCACATAGCGTTCAATCATCGGCCGGGACGCCAGCCCGGCAAAGTCCAGTTCGATTTCCTGTTCCACCATGCCGGTGACCCGCAGCCGCCAGCGGTCCACGTCCACCACCGGGACGATCAGCGCCGTATCGATCCGGTAGAAGTCCGGGTTGGGCGTGACCAGCGGTGCCAGGCCCGGCACCGCCAGCGCGGCTCCGGCGGGTACCGGCGGCGCCGGAGAGGCGGGCTGTGGCAGCCGGAAGGCACGGCGGAGGCCGGC
>NZ_JBHTML010000369.1:0-1377 GCF_042679445.1 Arthrobacter sp. GCM10027362 | reverse complement strand
GTCCGCCGCCGGCTCGGGCGATTCCGCAGCCTCCGCGTCCTGGTCGGCCGCGGGAGCGGCCTGCCGGCGGCCGGTTGCAGCCACGGTGCGGGCGGCGTCGACGAACACCTCGGCGTAGCCTTCCACCGGGAAGTCGCCCAGGTAGTCTGTGCGCAGGGCCGCCCGGGGGCCGGCCAATTCGTCCGCGCCGAGCAGCGAGTCCAGCACCGCCTCCACATTGCCCAGGTCGCCCTCGAGCACGTAGGAGGCCCGGGCAATGGGGTATTCCGCCACGAAGTCGGCCGGTGCGGCGTTGACCGCCACCATGGCGAACGGCTTGCCCGAGTAGAGGTAGTCGGACACCACGCTGGAGACATCCGAGACCATGGCGTCCGAGGCGTTCATGCACTCGATGATGCCGCGGACGGACTCGGCTTCGGCGCCCCACAGGTGCCTGCGCCCGGTGCGCTGGGCATCTTCGCGCAGCAGTTCCTGGATGTTCCTGATCAGCGCGGAATCTTCGGGAAAGTCGTAGCTGAACGGGTGCGGCCGGAAGATCACCGTGGCCCCGCGGTCCAGCAGCGACCGGACGATCTTCTCGCCCACGGGCAGCGAATGGAAAAAGGTTTCTTCAACATGACCGCGCCAGGTGGGGGCGTAGAGCACCACGGGGGAGCCCGCACCCGCCGGCCGGGCCGGAAGCACGTCCTCGAGCTGGGGGCGGCCGACAATCTGGAACTTGTCCCGCGGGATGGACACGCCGTGGTCGGCGTAGCGCCGGGTGGCGGCCTCGCCGGCGGCGAAGATCTTGTCGTACATCGCGTGCGTGGGGTTGTACGACGGCGGCTTGTCCGAATCCCCGTGGCCCAGGTATACGTGGGTGAGTTCGTGGAAGCGGACCATGGCGCCGTTGCCGGAGGAAGCATTGACGTAGAACACCGCGTTGACGCTGGGGACCACCACGTCGTCCAGGTCCGCCACGCGCCGTCGCATGACCACCGGGGCATCGGTCAGTGCAGCCAAGGCCTCGGAGGGCATCAGGGCACGGGTGACGATGATGAACCTCTTGCCGGTGCGCTGCAGGTAGGGCAGCCACATGGCCACCTGGTAGGAGGCATCGTCGGGCCGGGCGGTGTAGATGATGAGCTCCGGTGCGTACTCCCGGACCGCCGCACCCAGGTTGCGTTCCACCGCCCGGCTGGCTGCCACCCGCCGATACGCGTTCAGCGCCGCCGCGCCGTAGAGTCCCAGCACGGCCAGGGTGGCGATGCTCCAGAACCACACCGGCCAGCCCAGGGCGGCGGTGGCCCCGGCCCAGCACAGCAGCAGGCAGGATCCGGCCGCATACCTGGGGGCGTGGCCGGCCCGCGCCGGAACCGCCGCCACGCCGGGCAGGTG
>NZ_JBHTML010000368.1:0-1384 GCF_042679445.1 Arthrobacter sp. GCM10027362 | reverse complement strand
CGTTCCGGCCAACAGCGCCAGCACGGCCCCGGGCATCCCCTCCGGCCAGGGCAGGGCTGCCGCCGGCCAGCCGGCAACGGTGCGGGCCACGGCCGCCACCCACAGGGAGAGCCAGCCCGCCAGCTGGACCGCGGCCGAGGCCGCCCACGGCCACACGGGGACCAGCACGACGGCGGACATGCCGATGATGGTCACGGCCGGCACCACCGGGGCCGCCACAACATTGGCTGCGACCGCGTATGCCGGCAGCTCCGGCTGCAGCAGGACCAGCACCGGAGTGCAGAAGACCTGCGCGGCCAGCGGCAGGCTGACCGCATCCGCCAGCGGCTTGGGCAGGAACCGTTGCAGCCACCGCGAGCAGCGCTCCCCGAAGAGCACCAGGGCCAGGGTGGCCAGCACGGACAGCAGGAAGCCGTAGCTGCCCGCCAGCCACGGGTCCACCAGCAGCAGGACGATGACGGACAGGCAGAGGAAGGCCAACGAAGCACGCCTGCGCCCGGCCAGGAGCGCAAAGACGCCGATGGAGCCCATCGCCGCCGCGCGCAGCACGCTGGGATCCGGCCTAACCAGGAGGATGAAGCCGGCCAGTGCCGCCAGCCCGAGCACGGCCCGCACCGCACGGGGCAGCCGGCAGCTGCCGGCCAGCACGTACACGAAGCCCAGCACATACGAACAGTTCGCCCCGCTGACCGCCAGCAGATGCGTCAGGCCGGCCAGCCGCATCGCCTCGGCCAGGTCCTCGGGCTGGCCCGAACGGTCCCCGAGCACCATGCCGGGCAGCAGCGCCCGGCCATCCGGCGGCAGCGGGCGGACCCTGTCCATGAACCCTTCGCGCAGGCCGTTGACGGCTCCAGCCACCGGCGGGACGCCCGTGCGGTGGAAGCCGGTGGAGGCGACCAGGACGGCGTCGACGGGACCGGGACCGAGGGCGCGGGCCAGCTTCCCGGCCGCCGCCAGTTCGTCCCCGTAGCGGGCCTGCGCCCACGACGGACCGGCGAACACCAGCACCGGGGTGGCCGCCTCAAAGCGCCGGCCACCCGCGGTGGCCTCGCGGATTTCGGCCCGCAGCTGGTACCGGGCGTCCCCGTCGGCAGCCCGCCCGCCCGCCTTGACCTTCGCCGCGTCCGAGAGGGCCACCAGGCGCACGGTGACCGTGGCCTCGCCCTCGACTGCCGCGCGGATGGGACCGCTGAGCCGCTCTGCCTGGCGGACGCCAAGGACCAGGGAGAGCAGGGCCGCGGCGCTGCACAGCACCAGCACGGCGGTGCGCAGGCCACCGCTGCCCGGCCGCAGCACCATGCGCAGCAGGGTGGCCAGGACCGCGGCGAACAGCAGTGCCGCCAGGACGAAGGCCGTTCCACGGGGCGCATGCGGCAGCCCGAGC
>NZ_JBHTML010000367.1:0-1394 GCF_042679445.1 Arthrobacter sp. GCM10027362 | reverse complement strand
CCGGACCTTGCAGGCCGGCCGCAGCGAACGCGGCCTTCGCCTGACAGCCGCCGCAGATCCGGTCAGGCCAGCCAGCGCCGCCGGCGTGGCTGCTCCGGTTCCGGCGCCGGTTCCGGCTCCTCGCCCAGGGCCAGCGCGGCCCCGAGGATGTCGTCCGCGGTGAGCGTCATGACGGCCTCACGATCGAGCGCGTCGAGACTTTGGTCCCCGTCGAGCGAGAGCCGCAGCGCCTGGCGGTTGAGCGCCTGCTCGAACAAAGTGCGGGCGAAGCGTGCGTTGCCGGAGTCCTCGCCCGCGTGGAGCCCGGTGAGGATGCGGCGCAGCATCTGGTCCGCGCCCGGCTCCAGCGTGTACGCGTGCTGGGCCAGCAGCTGGTGGAAGATCGTCCGGAGTTCGTCGACGGAGTAGTCGGGGAACGTGATCTCGCGGGCGAACCGGGAGCGCAGTCCGGGGTTCGAGAGCAGGAAGGACTCCATCAGCCGCGGGTACCCGGCCACGATCACGACCAGGCGGTGGCGGTGGTCCTCCATCCGCTTGAGCAGGACCTCGATCGCCTCGGGGCCGAAGTCCGCCCGGCCGTCCTCCGGGGCCAGCGCGTAGGCCTCGTCGATGAACAGGACGCCGTCCAGTGCACGCCGGATCACCCGGTCCGTCTTGATGGCGGTCGCGCCGACGTACTGCCCCACCAGGCCCGAACGGTCGACCTCGACCAGGTGGCCTTTCTGCAGCAGGCCGACCGCGCGGTACATCTCGGCCAGGAGCCGCGCCACGGTGGTCTTGCCCGTGCCCGGGTTTCCGAGGAACACCAGATGCTGTGAGGTGGCCACCTCCGGCAGGCCGTGCGCCTTGCGGCGGGCCTGGACCTGGAGCAGTGCGACGAGGGCCCGCACCTGTTCCTTCACGGTCTCCAGTCCGACCAGCGCGTCGAGCTCGGCCTGCACCTCGGACAGCGGCCGGGCCGGGCCGGGCCTCGCACCGAGGAGATCGCCGACCAGGTCGACGCGCTCCGAACCGTGCAGCTTGAGCTGATCGGCCAGATGGCCGATGGTTTCGCGCAGGTCGTCGAGCGGATTGCGGCTGGCAGCCATGCATCCACTGTAGTACCCGGTTCCCGACCGGGGCGGGGCCGGCCCCACCGGCATCGACCCCCTTTGGGCCGCAGCGTTCACGCGGCACAGGCAGTCTGCGTTGGATAATGCGGGCACCGGCCGTGCCTTCGGTGCCGGCTGCGGCACCAAGGATGGGGCAGAAGCTGCAGGTCGGGACGCTGCCCGGGCCGAGAAGGCGGAGCACGTCATCAAGAACCAGGACGGGAAGACCGGCTCCGGGAACAGCTGCGGCCATGATCCCGGGAACGTCCCGGGCCGATCCGGCAGTTCACGGCATCGCGCAGC
>NZ_JBHTML010000366.1:0-1404 GCF_042679445.1 Arthrobacter sp. GCM10027362 | reverse complement strand
CCGGGCGCCCTGCCCACCGCCGGCCGCACATCCAGCAACGCCCGGCCCTCGCCCGACCGCAGCCGGTAGAGCCGGCCGTCCAGGTGGGATTCGGCCCGGATCGGCTCCGCCGAGCGCAGCGGCACCTCCACCTCGCGGCCGTCCGTGGCCAGACGCAGCAGCAGGCCGTAGCTGCCCGCGGGCAGCTCCGACAGGTCGATGCCGGGCTTGTCCGGGGAGGTGAATCTGGCCCGGTTGTAGTTGCAGGCGGCCTCCTGGTAGTACCGGAAGGAAACCGAGGGGTCCGTCCTGTCCCCGGCCAGGGGAAACTCGTGCCGGGTTCCGTTGCCCCAGAGCACCAGTGTGGTGTCTAGCGCCGAGGCCTTCCCGACGGCGTGGCCGCGCAGGAACGCGGCGCCTTCGGGAAAGAACCTGCCGCCCTCCAGCCGGCCCGAGGAAAGGTTGGCAACGGATCCGCCGGCGGCGCGCTGCCGCTCCAATGCCTTCCGGCGCACCCCGGGTGCCTGCCGGTGCCCGTTGCGGACCGTGCCGAGGCGGGGCGGAGCGTTGTCCGCCGCCGCGTACAGGACGGACAGCACCAGCGGCAGGTTGTAGCGGATGGTACCGGCGTGGTCCCAGACCAGGTCCGAGTCCGTCTCGATGTAGTTGAAGTTCGGGTACTTGGCGAACAGCGGCAGCGCCGGGGCGATCTGCACGTCGTGGAACTGGTCCCGGCGGGAACTGAAGATGTAGATGTTCTTGTCCATGCCCCGGTCCGCAGCCACCGCGTCCGGCAGCAGCGCGTCCAGGAGCCGCTGCTCCCGGTCGCCTCCGCCCCCGGTCATGTGGGCAAAGATCCCGGGCCGGACTTTCCGGGTATGGGTGCCGACATAGATTTGCGGGGCGTTGGCCACGATATTGCGGAAGTTGTACTTGATGCCGAAATACAGTGCCGGGAACCCGCCCTTGGAGATGCCGGCCAGCGTGCACTCGTTCCGGGTCAGCCCCAGCCGCGCCAGCTCGGCGTCGATCAGCGCGAGGACGGCGCGTTCAACACCGAAGTCCATGTTCCGGCACACCGAATAGGCGTAGTAGCCGTCGAAGCTGTCCTTGATCCACAGCCAGTTGGCCTGGCTGTCCCGGCTGGACCGCCCGTCGAAGTCGTAGGCATCCAGGGGCCGCAGGCCGGTGAACATGACGATCAGGTGGCGCCGGTCCAGCCGGGCGGCGCGCCGCTTGTACTGCACCTGGACGCCGTGGTGCAGAAACTCGTGTTCGCATGGGGCCATGGGGGCGAAGCTACCGGCCGCGGGTGAACGCGAAGGAAACAGTGCCCGACGACGGCGCGGCGCACCGGCACTCGGCGCCGGGGTTACCGGCGCCGGACCAGCCGGCGGGTGATGCGCCGCCCGAGGGCGGCGGGCC
>NZ_JBHTML010000365.1:0-1406 GCF_042679445.1 Arthrobacter sp. GCM10027362 | reverse complement strand
GGGCCAGGCGCCTGCCCCTGCGGCGGACCAACTGGGCACCGGCCCCGCCGGCAGCGCGGAAACCGCCCGGGCCGGAAGCTCCGGCCCCGCGTTCCCCGCCAGCCGCACGGATCAGCCTGACCTGCCCCGCACGTCCTCCGATTCAGCTCCACAGAACCACCATCAGAAAGACCTCTTCCCATGCCCATCACCCTGGTACCCCGGAAAGTAACCGCGTCCACCGTAGACGAAGCTGACATGCTGCTGAACCTCGTGGTGGAGGAATTCCAGAACCTGGCCCGGCAGGACCCCGGCTGCGGCATCCTGGTCACCCGGACAGGACCGGGCCAATTCACCGTCGAACTCAGCGAGCAGGTCCCCTACGGCCTCACCTGGGAAGCCACCGCCTGATCCCGGGACCGGGAGGCCGGGCGCGGCCAGCTGTCCGGCACCCGCTGCCTGAGGGCCTGAACCGGGGCCAGGACAGTGAGGAAAAACAGTCACCATGCTTACTATTGGCTGGCAGTGCTTAAACCTTGCTGCAGCAGTTCTCCCGGTCCCGCCGGGAGGTGGTTGTTCGAATTGACCTGGATGGGCGCCGACGAGGCGCCGGAGATGGAGACAACGATGAACGACGAGCAGAACCCGACGCCGCTGGGCGAGGACGAACTGGCAGCGCAGGGCGGAACCGCCCTCCCGGACAAGGAAGTCGCCTCCATCCTGGACCTGAACGCGGACCTGGACCTGGCCATTGACGCGGCCGCGCCGATCGATCTGGCGGTCGCCGCCAACGCGAACGTCGCTGCCCCGATCGACGCGGCGGCGTCGGCGAACGTGCTCTCGTCCGGTTCCGACGCCCAGGCGCTGGCCGACCAGGGCGTCATCATCGACCAGGGCATTACCGCGGATGCGGCCGCCGAATCCGCCCAGGACAGCACCATCGACCAGGGTGCCGGCAGCGCCGAAGACACCGAAGCCGCCCCATCGGCCGGCACCGAGGCGGAGACCGGCGGGGACACCGGTCCCGCCCTGCTGCCCGACGGCGCGCTGCCCGAGGGCACGCTCCCCGACGCGGGCACCGTAACGGAGGGCCTCGGCTCGACGCTGGACGGAAACCTGCTCAACGTCAACGTGGATCTGGACGCCGAGGCGGGCCTCGCGGCCCCGATCAACGGCGCGGTCGCCGCCAACGCCAATGTCGCGGCACCCATCGACGCCGCCGTGGCGGCGAACATCGGGTCGGTGGACAGCAATGCCTACGCCGTGGCGCAGCAGGACGCGATCATCAACCAGCAGATCGACGGCGAGGCGTCCGCCTCCGCCGACCAGCGGTCCGGCATCGGACAGTAAGCCCGGATGCGCATCGTCTCCGGCGGTCCCTCCCCCGCGGAGGGCCCGCCGGCGCCCTCGCCGTCCGCCGCGCCGCC
>NZ_JBHTML010000364.1:0-1435 GCF_042679445.1 Arthrobacter sp. GCM10027362 | reverse complement strand
AGTGCGTGTCGACCGCTTCGACCTCGGTCTTGTCCCCGCCCCAGAGGGTGTGGAAGGTGCCCTCGGCGTCGATGCGCCGGTAGGTGTGGGCGCCGAACAGGTCCCGCAGGCCCTGGGTCAGCGCGGCCGGCAGGCGCTTGCGGCGCAGGCCGTCATAGTAGGCCAGCGAGCCGGAGAACACCGGCACCGGGATGCCCAGGGCCACCGCGGTGGCCACCACGCGCCGCCAGGCCGGCACCGCTGCGGCGATGGCCTCGGCGAAGGCGGGGGCGAACAAAAGGTTCGCCGGCTGCTCACCGCCGGCATAGGCCTTCATGATCTCGTCCAGCAGCCGGGCGCGGATGATGCAGCCGGCACGCCAGAGCGAGGCGATCTCGTCCAGCTTCAGCTCCCAGCCGTACTCCCGGGCCGCGGCACCGAGCATGTCCAGGCCCTGGGCATAGGACACCAGCTTGGAGGCGAACAGCGCCTGGCGCACATCCTCGACGAAACTCTCCGGGATGGCCACCTGCTGCTCGTGCCCGGCCAGCACCTCCTGGGCGGTGGCGCGCTGGTCCCGCTGGCTGGACAGGGCCCGGGCGAAGACGGATTCGGCGATGCCCGAAACCGGCGAGCCAAGATCCAGCGCGGACTGGACGGTCCAGCGGCCGGTGCCCTTCTGGCCGGCGGAATCCACGACGACGTCGACAAAGGGCCTGCCGGTCTTCGCGTCCGCGTGCGCCAGGACCTCGGCGGTGATCTCGATCAGGAAGGAGGAGAGCTGGCCCTTGTTCCAGCCGGCGAAGATCTCCGCCTGGGCTGCCGGCTCGAGGCCGGCGCCGGTGCGCAGCAGGTCGTAGGCCTCGCCGATGACCTGCATGTCCGCGTACTCGATGCCGTTGTGCACCATCTTCACAAAGTGGCCCGCGCCGTCGGTGCCGATCCAGCGGCAGCAGGGCGCCCCGTCGTACTTGGCGGAAATCTTCTCCAGCATCGGACCAAGCGACGAGTAGGATTCGCGGGAGCCGCCGGGCATGATGGACGGGCCCAGCAGGGCCCCTTCCTCGCCGCCGGAGACGCCGATGCCCACGAAGTGCAGGCCCTTCTCCGCCAGCGCGGCCTCGCGGCGCCGGGTGTCCTCATAGTGCGAGTTGCCGCCGTCGATAATGATGTCGCCCTCTTCAAGCAGCGGCACCAGCTCCTCGATCACCGAATCCACCGGAGCGCCGGCCTTGACCATGATCAGCACCCGCCGCGGCTTCTCCAGCGCGTCCACGAACTCGGCCATGGTCTCGGTCCGGACGAACTTGCCCTCGTCCCCGTGGGCGGCCAGCAGGGCGTCGGTCCTGGCGGCCGTGCGGTTGTGCAGGGCCACCGTGTAGCCGTTGCGGGCGAAGTTGCGGGCCAGGTTGGCACCCATCACGGCCAGTCCGGTCACACCGATTTGTGCGGTCAT
>NZ_JBHTML010000363.1:0-1442 GCF_042679445.1 Arthrobacter sp. GCM10027362 | reverse complement strand
AGCTGGCCGTGCTCAACAGCCGCGAGACCGGCCGGCCGCAGGCGCAGGCGCTCGCCGGGGTGGAAGCCGGCATCGCCACCTTGGAGCAGTACGCGGAGCTTGGGCCGCTGCACCGCGGGGTGAGCCTGCGCGGCTCGGTCCTGGCTTCGGACTACACGCTGCGCCAGCCCCGCGGGGTGGCGGCGCTGCTGACCCCGTGGAACGACCCGGTGGCGGTGGCGGCCGGACTCTTGGGGGCCGCCCTGGTCACCGGCAATACCGTGGTGCACAAGCCCAGCGAGCGCTGCCCGCACGTGGGCCTGCTGCTCGGCGAGGCGCTCGATCAGGTTTTCCCGCCCGGGGTGCTGGCCACCCTCAGCGGCGGGCCCGAGGTCGGCAGGCAGCTGACCGCCGCCGGCGTCGATGTGCTGGCGCATGTGGGCTCCAGCGCCACCGGCAGCGCCATCGCCCGCGCGGCCGTGGGCACCGGAGCGCACGTGATCCGGGAGAACGGCGGCAATGATCCGCTGCTGGTGGACCAGGACGTGGATCCGGTCTGGGCCGCCGGCCAGGCCGCCCTCGGGGCGTTCAGCAACAGCGGACAGATCTGCACGGCCGTCGAGCGCATCTACGTGCACCGGGCGGTCGCCGGGCCGTTTTGCGACGCGCTGGCCGAGGAAGCCCGGCGGTGGAACCGGGAGGGGCTGCTCGGGCCGCTGGTGGACACCCGGATGCGCGACACCGTCCATGCCCAGGTGGCCCACGCGCTGGGCCTCGGAGCGATTGCGGCCGAGGGCGGGAGCATCCCGGACGGGCCGGGTGCCCACTACCCGGCCACGGTGCTGCTGGACTGCACGGAGCAGATGGAGATCATGACCGAAGAGACCTTCGGCCCGGTGGCTCCGGTGAAGGTGGTGGACAGCTTCGCCGAGGGCCTGGCGCTGGCCGCCGGGGGCCGCTACGGGCTGGCCGCCACGGTGCTCACCGGCAGCATCGCCCATGCGCAGCAGGCCGCCGCGGCGCTGCCGGTGGGTACCGTGAAGATCAACGCGGTGTTCGGCGGGGCCCCGGGCGGCTCCGCCCAGCCGCGTGGGGACAGCGGCCGCGGCTTCGGGTACGGCCCGGAGCTGCTGGACGAATTCAGCCTCGTCAAGGTGGTGCACCTCGAACCGCTGCCGGAGGGCCGGTAGCCATGGCCGCGTTGGATGATGTCCGCGGGCTGTCGGACTGGCTGCCGGGCAGGCTCGCCGCCCTGGCACCGCAGGTCACCGTGGTGGGCGATGTGATGCTCGACGGCTGGTGGACCGGGCTGATCGAACGGTTCTGCCGGGAGGCGCCGGCCCCGGTGGTGGAACTGACCGGACGCGAGTATGCGCCCGGCGGCGCGGCGAACACCGCCATGAACCTGGCGGCCCTGGGCGCCCGAGTGCGGCTGGACGGGCTGGCCGGGGACGACGACGCCG
>NZ_JBHTML010000362.1:0-1463 GCF_042679445.1 Arthrobacter sp. GCM10027362 | reverse complement strand
CGCAGGCCCCGCTCCCCCGGGGCCGTGAGCAGCAGGGCCTGCCCGGCCTGCGCGAGCCAGCTGTCCAGGCCGGCCTGTACACGCCCCGCATCGATAAGGACCAGCTCGAAGCCGGCTGCCGCGGCCGAGACCACCTCGCGGGCCACCGTTTCGGGTACCGGCGCCCCCGCCGCGGCCGGATCCGCCGCAGGACCCCAGGACAGCAGGGAAAACCCCTCGACCACCGGCAGCGCGGACTGCAGCTGCGCCGGGTTGATGGACCCTTTGACCCCGGCAAAATCGGGCCAGCGCAGCCCCGGCGCTGCCTCCGCAGCGAGCAGACTGTCCAAGCCGCCGCCGAGAACGTCCCCATCCACCAGCAGCGTCCGGATCCCCTTGTCCACTGCCCGGGCGGCGAGCCAGCAGGACAAGGTGGAGCAGCCCAGTCCGCCGCTGCCGCCGAGCACCGCCGCCACGGTCCCGGTCCTGCCCGGCTGCCGATTCCTGCCCAAATACTCCGCCAACCATGGCGCCGCGTCCGGCAGCACCGCCACCCGCTGGGCGGCGACGGCCGCGGCCAGTTCCCACAGCCGGGCAGACTCGCCGGGAAAGCCCACCACTATGACATCGCCGACGGCCCGGGGCAGGTTGACGGGCGCGCTACCGGCCAGCAGTACCGTGGCCCCCTCGGGCATCCCGCCCAGCTCTGACGCCCGCTCGGCCACCCGGAGCGCCATGCCGGCAGCAGCCGCGATGCGTGCGACTTCGTCCTGCAGCCGTTCCGAAGCTGCAACGAGCACCACCTCGGGCGGGGCCTGCACCGGCATCCAGCTCGGCAGGCGTGCCTGCCACCGTTGTCCGTTCCGCATGGGTCGAGCCTGGTCCCGGGCAGGCCTTGCCGGAAGCGGCCGGGCGGCCGCTGTGCGTCCGCACCGCCGCGCCCGCGCCTGTGGAGGAGGAGCCGGGACCGGCCGCCTCGGTGGAGCGGGTGACAATGGAAGCATGTATCTGGTGCTGGCGTCATCGGCCCGGCAGGTCCCCGCATGGCCGGGAACCGAGCCGGAGGCTTGGATCCAGCCAGCCGGCGAGGACGGGACACCCTCCGCGCCCGCCGTCGTCGTGCCGGCAGGAACCCTCTCCGATGCCGTGCGCCGGTTGGACGCGCCCGCTGTGCGCTGGGTCTGGGACGGCACCCGGGAGCATTACCTGCCGCTGCTGCGGGCCGGCGTAACGGTCGGCCGCTGCCACGATCTGGCCCGGAGCCGGGCCATCCTGGCCCTTTCCGAATTCGTCCCGCGCTCGCCCTACATCCTCGGCCTGCAGGATGCGGCGCCGGAGCAGGAACCGGCCACCGTCCAGCCGGAGCAGTCAGCGCTTTTTGAGGCACGCCGGGCCGGCCGGCCGCTGGAAGACCTCGTGGAGGAACTGGGCCGGCAGCTGGCGGCCGTGGCGGCGTCGCCGCCGCCGGCGCGGCTGCGGCTGCT
>NZ_JBHTML010000361.1:0-1490 GCF_042679445.1 Arthrobacter sp. GCM10027362 | reverse complement strand
CGCGCCCGCAGCCGGCGGCCGATGCCGGCGCGCACGTCTCGCCCTGGCCGCTGCTGGCCACGCGCAAGGGCCTGCTGGTCACCGGCCTGTTCACCGTCCAGGCCCTGATGGTTTATGCGATCTTGAGCTGGCTGCCCTACATCCTCATCTCCCGCGGCCTCGGTGCCGCCGCCGGCGGTTACCTCCTCGGGCTGGTGCAGGTGGTCAGCATTCCGGCCGTCATCGTGCTGCTGGCCATGGCCGCCCGGCCCCGGCTGCTGCGCCCGGCCTTCATGCTCACCTGCCTGGCCTCGCTGGCCGGGGTTACCGGGCTGCTGCTGGTGCCGAACGGGCTGGTCGCGGTGCCTGCGGTGTTCATCGGCCTGGGCTTCGGGGTGTTTCCGCTGGTCATGCTCATGATCAGCCGCAGCGGCGACAGCGCCGCCGAGACGACGGCGCTGTCCACCCTCGCCCAGTCCGTGGGCTACCTCTTCGCCACCCTGGGGCCGTTCGGGCTCGGCCTGCTGCACGAGGCCGCCGGCGGCTGGACACTGCCGCTGATCCTGCTGGTGGCCTTCGCCGTGCTGCAGCTGGTGCTCGGGTATTCGCTCGGCAGTCCGGCCAAAGCCGCGGCGGGCAGGAGCCGGGCATGAACCTGGAATCCGTCCACCGCCCGCCGCTGGCCGAGGAAGTCACCGCCCGGCTGCGCGAGGCCATCGTCTCGGGCCGGTGGCCCCTGCAGCAGCGCATCCCGTCCGAGCCCGAACTGATGGAGCAGCTCGGCGTCTCCCGCGGCACCCTGCGCGAGGGCATCAAGGCGCTGGCCCACGCCGGCATGCTGGAGGTCCGCCGCGGCGACGGCACCTACGTGCGCGCTACCAGCGAGATCAGCGGCACCGCCCGCAAGGCCTACCGGGAATATGCGGACGAGGACGTGCTGCAGGTCCGCTTCGCCCTGGACACCCAGGCGGCCCGGCTGGCCACCCGGCTGAGGGACGACGGCGCCATCGTGGCCCTGCGTGCACTGCTCGCCCGGCGCCGGCGCGCCTGGGCCGGGCAGGACCTGGAGGAATGGATCGCCGCCGACTGGGACTTCCACCTGAGGGTGGCCGAAGCCTCCGGCAACCCGCTGCTGCATGAGATCTACGCCAGTTTCGGCGACGTCTTCCACGGCGCCAAGATGGCCCAGCGGCTGCGCGAGGGGTTCGACGGCTGCCTCGCGGAAGGGCACGAGGCCCTGGCGGACGCCATCGAGGCCGGCGACGAGGATGCCGCGGTGCGCACCGTGTATGCGAACCTGGACTACTGCATGGAGTGGATGCCGCGCCGGCAGGGCTAGCGGAAGCCCCGTTCACAGCCCCCTCCTGAGAAATTGGTCGGTAGCTGCGCTCCCGCAGCGAGAACTGGCCGGCAGATGGCAGGAAAATATTGGCCGCCCACCCGCCTGAGGGCCCGGCCGGCCCGCCCGACCGTGCGACAGCCCCGGCGCGGCAGCGGACGGCCCTGCCGCG
>NZ_JBHTML010000360.1:0-1494 GCF_042679445.1 Arthrobacter sp. GCM10027362 | reverse complement strand
GCCGGGTGAGGGGGCGGAGCCAGGAGCGCAGGGCCCAGAGGGCCTCCTCGCCCTTGAGCAGCATCAGCCCGGTCAGCACGGTGGCCAGGAGGTGCGCCGCCGTCATCCAGGCACCGCCGGCGGAGTGGGCCTGGCCGGCGGCGGCAGCGCAGTCCAGGGCGGAAACGTGCCCGGGGAACGTGTGCCCGGCGTGCAGCGTTCGGGCCGGACCGCCGGCGACGCAGGACGCGGGCACGCCCAGTGCGGTGAACGCCTGATGCAGTGCCAGCTGGCCGCCGCCAAGCAGCCCGGCCAGCGACGTGAATCCGAGCCTGTCCCCGGCCAGCACCGTGGCCGGCAGCAGGATCAGCGCGGCGAGTGCGGCCAGGATGCCGGGTCCGGGCAGCGTTCCGCCGCCGGCGACGTGGGCGGCGGCGGAGAGGCCCAGGACGGCCGAGGCGACGGCGGACGAGCGCAGCAGCCGCCACGGTGGATTGGCCCGCACCCCGCCTCCTCCGGAAGAATTCTTCTACGCCTCGTCGAACACCTGGGGGGAGTCTACCGTGCCGCCGCACCCGGTCCGGTTGCTGCGGCCGCGGGTGCTAGACGTGATGGTAGGGGCGCCCGCCGGCGATTTCCTGGGCCCGGTAAAGCTGCTCGATCAGGATCAGCCGGACCAGTTGGTGCGGGAAGACCAGCTTGGACAGGGACCAGACGAAGTCCGCCCGCTCCTGGATGGTCTCATCCACCCCGTAGGCGCCGCCGATGATCAAGGTGATGTTGCGGGAGGAGTCCAGGGGCTGCTGCAGGGTGCGCGCCAGCGTGGGGGAATCGATGTTCCGGCCGCGCTCGTCCAGCAGGATCACGAAGTCCCCGGCGTGCTTGCCGCCGAGCTTGGCCAGCAGCGCCTCGGACTCCTCCCGGCGGGCCGGGTCCCCTTCCCGGGCGGAGTGCGGGATGGGCAGCCAGGTCACGTCGAAGGGCTTCTTCAGCCGCTTTTCGTAGCGGGCGATGCCCTCGGCCACCCAGGACTCGTGCTTGCGGCCGACGGTGAGGATGCGCAGGGCCACGGTGTCAGCCCACGGGGGTGGGGAACTTGCGCACGGTGAGGATCTGGGCGGCCCGGCCCACCAAACCGTGTTCGTCATACAGCCCGGATTCGGTCAGCCCCACGCCGTGCGCGCCGAAATGCACGGTGGTGTCCAGCCCGGTCCAGCCGCCCCCGGGCTGGCGGAAGAGGTGGACGGTCAGTTCCACATTCGGGAACATGTATTCGCGCGGGCTCTGCCGCACCGCGACGCCGTTGGCCGTGTCCACCAGGCCCAGGAAGCGGGCGACCGGTTCGCTCTCCTCGCCGGCAACGATGGCCAGCGGCGTCCGGACCCAGACCGAACCGCGGCCGGGTCCGCCGTCATGGGCGGACCGGCACTCGATGGAGCCGATGTAGCCGCCGGGCCAGGCCGTGCTGATCGAATGCGGCGGGCACTCGGCCGGCGGCCGGAGCCGGCCGCCGGG
>NZ_JBHTML010000359.1:0-1503 GCF_042679445.1 Arthrobacter sp. GCM10027362 | reverse complement strand
GGCCGCGAGCCAGGCCCCGGCGCGCAGGCAGCGCATGGGCGTCCAGCCGGCCGCCTCCACCGATGCGCCACCTGCCGCTCCCGCGCGAAAGCAGCGCATGGGCGCGGCACCTTCCATCGAGGAGCAGGAATCCGTCCCGCCGGCATCGGGCAAGGCCCGGATGGGAGCGGCCCCGACACGGGCCGGGTCCCAGGACACCGGTTCCGCCACTGCAGGCGGCACCCGCCAGCGCATGGGCGCCACGGCGGCGGACAGCGGTCCTGCCCGGGACGGCTCGGCCACGCCCGCCCGCTCGCGCATGGGATTGCCGACCTTGGCACCGCCTGCCGACGTGGCCGCCCGGAGCGGCACCGGAGCCACCCCTGCGACAACCTCAGGCCGGGCCTCCACGTCCGGTGGAGCCGCCGAGGCGGATGGGCGTCCGGCCTGGGTCGGGCCGGTGGCCATCGCCGGCGTGCTGATGCTGGCCCTGGCGGCGGTGCTCTGTGCCCGTTGGCTGCGGACCCTGGAACCGGTGCAGGAGTTCATCGCGACCTACAACGGTCATGCGTCTCAGCCGGACCGCTCCCCGGCCGGGTTGCCGGCATGGTTGGGCTGGCAGCACTTCTTCAACATGTTCTTCATGGTGCTCATTGTCCGGACGGGTCTGCAGGTCCGCACCGAGCGTAAGCCCCCCGGTTATTGGACCGCCAAGAAGGACTCGTTTTTCTCCCCGAAGGGCAACACGCCGAAGAAGGTCTCCCTGTCCCAGTGGCTGCACCAGGGCCTGGACGTGTTCTGGGTGCTCAATGGGCTGATCTTCATGATCCTGCTGTTCGCCACGGGGCAGTGGATGCGCATCGTGCCGACCAGCTGGGACATCTTCCCGAACATGCTCTCCACCGGCATCCAGTACGTCTCCCTAAACTGGCCCACGGAGAACGGGTGGGTCCACTACAACGCCCTGCAGGTCACGTCCTACTTCATCACCGTGTTCATCGCCGCGCCGCTGGCAATCATCTCCGGCATCCGGATCTCCACCTGGTGGCCGGAGAAGGCCGCCAGGCTCAGCAAGGCCTACCCGGTGGAGTGGGCCCGGGCCGTCCACGTCCCGGTGATGATCTACTTCGTCGCCTTCACCATCGTCCACGTGTTCCTGGTCTCCTTCACCGGGGCCCTGCGCAACCTGAACCACATGTACACCTCGCGAGACGTTGTGGACTGGTGGGGGCTGATCACCTTCCTGCTCTCCCTGGCGGTCATCGCGGCTGCCTGGTTCCTGACGAAACCGCTCTTCACCACACCCATCGCCGCCCGGATGGGCAAGGTCTCCAAGTAACCCCCGGCCGCCCCGGCAGGCTGCCCGTACACGCTCGCGCCCGGGGGCTGGCCGGGAGCAGATTGTGTCCAGCCCAGGCCGGACCGGCGCGGCGGCATGCCGGCCATGGGCCTGCCGGTGGTGCCCCGGACCCGGAAAATTCAGGTCCACCTGCTGCCGGGCCGCGCGGCAAGGTGCCGGCGGCC
>NZ_JBHTML010000358.1:0-1513 GCF_042679445.1 Arthrobacter sp. GCM10027362 | reverse complement strand
CGCCGGCGGCCGCGCCGGCCGGCCAGACGCAGCCCCCCGACGCCCTGGCGGCGCTGAAGCAACGGGCCGGCGAGGCGCTGTTCGAGCGGATCGGCAGCCGGCTCAATGACCCGAACCTGTCCGAAGCGGACCTGCTCGCCTACGCGCGGGAGGAGCTGGCCCGGATCGTTGAGGCCGAACAGGTGCCGTTGAGCAGCACCGAGCGGCAGCGGCTGGTGGGGCAGATCAGCGACGATGCCCTGGGCTACGGCCCGCTGCAGCGCCTGCTGGAGGACCCGTCGGTTTCGGAAATCATGGTCAACGGAGCGGACCGGATTTTCGTGGAGCAGCGGGGCAAGGTGAGGCTGAGCAACGCGCACTTCACCTCCGAGGTCCATCTGCGCCGCGTGATCGAGAAGATCGTCTCCCAGGTGGGCCGGCGCATCGACGAATCCTCCCCGCTGGTGGATGCCCGGCTGCCGGACGGATCCCGGGTCAACGCCGTCATCCCGCCCCTGGCAGTCAACGGGCCGGCGCTGACCATCCGGAAATTTGCCGCCGACCCGCTGCGGGTGCACGACCTGGTGCGCTTCGGGTCGCTTTCTCCGGAGATGGCCGGATTGCTGGAGGCCTGCGTCCAGGCCCGCCTGAACATCCTCGTGTCCGGGGGCACCGGGACGGGCAAGACCACCCTGCTCAACGTCCTCTCCTCGTTCATCCCGCCGGATGAGCGGATCATCACCATCGAGGACGCGGTGGAGCTGCAGCTGCAGCAGGACCACGTGGTCCGGCTCGAAAGCCGGCCTGCCAACATCGAAGGACGGGGCGAGATCACCATCCGGGACCTGCTCAAGAACTCCTTGCGCATGCGCCCGGACCGCATCGTGGTGGGGGAGTGCCGCGGCGGAGAGGCGCTGGACATGCTTCAGGCCATGAACACCGGCCACGACGGTTCCCTGTCCACCATCCACGCGAACTCCCCGCGCGATGCCGTCTCCCGGCTGGAGACGCTGGTGCTCATGGCCGGCATGGAGCTGCCGCTGCGGGCGGTCCGCGAACAGATTGCCTCCGCGGTGGACGTGATTGTGCAGCTGACCAGGCTGCGGGACGGCAGCCGCCGGGTCACCCACATCACCGAGGTCCAGGGCATGGAAGGGGAGGTGGTGACACTGCAGGACGCCTTCGTCTTCGACTACAGCGCCGGCGTCGACGCCAACGGACGGTTCCTGGGCAGGCCCGTCTCCACCGGCGTCCGGCCCCGCTTCACCGAGCGGTTTGCCGACCTGGGCATCGTCGTGCCGCCGCACGTTTTCGGCTCCGCACCGGGCCGGCCGCGGGGCCGCTGATGCTGGCCGCCGGATTCCTCTGCTGCTACGCGGCCCTGGCCGTTGCCCTCGTCGCCGCCTTCCGGTCACCGACGCCCAGACTGCCGCCGGACCGGCGCCGCCCGGCGGCGGAGGAACCGCCCTCCGCCCTGGCCCGGATCACCGGGCTGACCGCCGGGGCCATCGACCGCGTCCTGACCCGGCGCGGC
>NZ_JBHTML010000357.1:0-1520 GCF_042679445.1 Arthrobacter sp. GCM10027362 | reverse complement strand
CGCGGGTGGTCCGGGGCCACCCCGTAGCGGATCAGCCCGTAGGGCGCCGGGTAGCGGTCGAACAGGTCGATGCTGACCTCGAAGTCCCGTTCGGCCTTGGTGAGGATGTCGGCGGCATAGACGCCGGCGGGGCCGGCGCCGATGATGGCCACTCGCAAAGGTCGCTGCTGCTCCGCGGCTGGGTTCGACACGAATAGTCCTTCTTCCGGGGGAAATCCTCCTGCGCAATAAGCGCACAATTTACTATTCTAAATCGCCTGCGGGCCTGCGCCCAAAGATGTGGCGGCGGTCTCAGGACCGGGCCGGCTTGGAATTCTCCAGGCGGCGGTGATGTTATTGCCACTGTGCCCGCCGACTCCGTCCCACCCGCCCCGCACGCCCTCCCGCAGGAAGGTCCCTCTGGCACTGCCCCGGACCACCTGCCCGCCGCCGGTGCCGCCGTCGCGGCTGCCGACTCCGGCGCCCGGAACAAGCCGCGCGGCGACGGCGGGGTGGGCATGGTCTACGGCCTCGCCGCCTACGGCCTCTGGGGCCTGCTGCCGCTGTACTTTGCCGTGCTGGCCCCGGCCGGGCCGCTGGAGATCGTGGCCAACCGCATCGTCTGGTCGCTGGTGTTCTGCCTGCTGCTGCTGGCGGCGGTGCGGGGCTGGGCGCCCTTCAAGGCCGCGCTGACCCAGCCGCGGATCCTCGGGACCCTGGCCCTGGCGGCGCTGCTCATTGCCGCGAACTGGTTCACCTATACCGTGGCCGTGCTCAACGCCCAGACCATCCAGGCTTCGCTGGGGTACTTCATCAACCCCCTGGTCTCCGTCCTGCTGGGCGTGCTCGTCCTGAAGGAACGGCTGCGGATCATCCAGTGGGTGGCCCTGGGCATTGCCCTGCTGGCGGTGGTGGTGCTCAGCCTCGCCTACGGCAGCATCCCGTGGCTCTCCCTCATCCTGGCGCTCTCCTTCGGCTTCTACGGCCTGGTCAAGAAGAATGTGGGCTCCAGGGTCGACGCCGTGACCAGCCTGAGCGTGGAGACCCTGGTACTGACCCCCGCCTCCATCGCCATCATGGCCGTACTGATGTCCGCCGGCTCGGCCACCCTGCTGGGGAACGGCCCCGGGCACTTTTGGCTGATGGCCGCCGGCGGCCTGGTCACCGCGCTGCCGCTGCTCTTCTTCGGCGCCGCGGCCCGGCGCCTGCCGCTGAGCACGGTGGGCATGCTCCAGTACATTGCGCCGCTGACGCAGTTCGTCCTTGCCCTGGCGGTCTTCCACGAGCCGATGCCGCCGGAGCGCTGGGCCGGCTTCGCCCTGGTCTGGCTGTCACTGGTCCTGCTGACCGCGGACATGATCCGTTCCTACCGTGTGGCCCGCCGGCAGCCGGCCCTGGCCGCCGGGTAGCGGCACCGGCAGCACCTTGTCCCCCGTGCCGGCCGGGGCGGGCGTGGAGCAGCGCCTCCGCCCCCCGTCGCGGTCCGGATCCACCATCCGGGCCCGAAGACGACGAGGGGCAGCCCGGCACCGTCCGCGGCA
>NZ_JBHTML010000356.1:0-1532 GCF_042679445.1 Arthrobacter sp. GCM10027362 | reverse complement strand
CCCAGGTAGTCGTTGGCGGCCAGGTCCAGCACGGCGCCTCCGGCAGCGCGCGGGACCGTCCGCCGGACGACGCCGCGCCGGCTGCGGATCCGGGCCTGGGCCTCGAGCCAGTCCTGCATGGCGCCCATCAGCAGTGCACCTGCCTAATGGCGGCGGTGATGCCGGCGCCCACCGCGGCCACGTCCGCGGCCGAGCAGATGTACGGCGGCATGGCGTAGACGAGGTGGCGGAACGGCCGCACCCACACCCCGTGCTCCAGGGCCGCACGGGTGAGGGCCGGAATGTCCACCGGGTCGTTGAGTTCGACGACGCCGACGGCGCCGAGCACGCGCACGTCCCGGACCGCCCCGAGCGAGGCCGCCGGGGCCAGCGAGGCACGCAGCCCCTGCCGCACCCGCCGGACCTGGTCCTGCCAGCCGGCGGAGGACAGCAGATCCAGCGAGGCGGAGGCCACGGCACAGGCCAGCGGATTGGCCATGAAGGTGGGCCCGTGCAGCAAGGCACGGCCGGCCTCGGACGCCGAGGCGGTGATTACCGCGGCGACGTCGGCCGAGCACAGCAGCGCCGCCAGCGTCAGGTATCCGCCGGTCAGGGCCTTGCCCACGCACATCACATCCGGCACCACGCCGGCCCACTGGCCGGCGAAGAGCCTGCCGGTGCGCCCGAAGCCGGTGGCGATCTCGTCGAAGACCAGCAGCAGGCCGTGCTCGTCGGCCACCCGGCGCAGCGCCTGCAGGCATTCGGGGGCGTAGGCGTGCATGCCTCCGGCCCCCTGCAGCACCGGTTCCACGATGATCCCGGCCAGCTCCCGGCCGTGCAGGTCCACGGCAGCCTCCAGTTCCGCTACCCACGCAGCGACCTCTGCGGCATCGGAAACCAGCGCGGGCTGGTCCGGCGGTCCTTCGGCCAGGTGGGCGGCCGGCGGCCGGGACAGGAAATGCTGCGCGGGCAGGGACGGGAAGGCCGAGTGCATCCCGTCCACCGGGTCGCACACGCTCATCGCGCCGAAGGTATCCCCGTGGTAGCCTCCGCGCAGGGCCAGGAACGCGTGCCGCCCCCGCCGCCCGGCGGCCGCCTGGTACTGGATGGCCAGCTTCAGGGCCACCTCCACGCTGACCGAGCCGGAGTCGGCGAAGAACACGTGCCGCAGCGGCTCCGGCGCCAGCTCCACCAGCTGCTCGGCCAGCCGGACCGCCGGCTCGTGGGTGAGCCCGCCGAACATCACGTGGCTGAACCGGCCGGCCTGTTCCCGCACCGCCGCATCCAGCGCCGGGTGCCGGTAGCCGTGGATCGCGGACCACCAGGAACTCATCGCGTCCACCGCCTCGAAGCGCGCCCCGTCGGCGGCCTCCAGCTGCAGCCGGACCCCCTCCGCCGCCGTGACCGCGTAGGGCGCGGGTCCGTCCAGCGGGGCGTACGGGTGCCAGAGCAGGCCGCGGTCGCGCGCAATCAGCGAAGCGGCGTCCGGCCCGGCATCGGCCAGCAGCGCAGCGTCAGGCATTGGGGGCAAGCTCCGTCCCGGCGCCGCGGCG
>NZ_JBHTML010000355.1:0-1551 GCF_042679445.1 Arthrobacter sp. GCM10027362 | reverse complement strand
GGCTGGGGGGCGCTCACCGGCGCCGAGCGGGCCGAGATCCTGCACCGGGCCGGGGACGTGCTGGCCGCCCGCCGCGCCGAGCTGCTGGAGGTCATGGCCGCCGAGGCCGGCAAGACCCTGGACCAGGGGGACCCGGAGGTCAGCGAGGCCGTCGACTTCGCCCACTACTATGCCGAGCGCGCCCGGGAACTCGACGAGGTCGACGGGGCGACGTTCGTTCCCGCCCGGCTGACCGTGGTGACCCCGCCGTGGAACTTCCCGGTGGCCATCCCGGCCGGGTCCACCCTGGCGGCGCTGGCGGCCGGGTCCGCCGTGGTGATCAAGCCGGCCAGGCAGGCCGCCCGCTGCGGGGCGGTCATGGTCCAGGCCCTCTGGGAGGCCGGCGTGCCCCGGGACGTGCTGCAGCTGGTGCAGCTGAGCGAGCGCGGGTTGGGCCGGGAGCTGATCTCCCACCCGGGGGTGGACCGGGTGATCCTCACCGGCGGCTACGAGACGGCCGAGCTGTTCCGCTCCTTCCGGGCCGACCTGCCGCTGCTGGCCGAGACCTCCGGCAAAAACGCGATCATCGTCACCCCGAGCGCGGACTTCGACCTGGCCGCCCGGGACGTGGCCTACTCGGCCTTCGGGCACGCCGGGCAGAAGTGCTCGGCGGCCTCGCTGGTGATCCTGGTCGGCTCCGCGGCCACGTCGAAGCGCTTCCGGAACCAGCTGGTCGACGCGGTCACCTCCCTGAAGGTGGGCTGGCCGGCGGATCCGGCCACCCAGATGGGCCCGGTCATCGAGCCCGCGGACGGCAAGCTGCTGCAGGGCCTGACCACCCTGGGTGGGGGCGAGCACTGGGTGCTCAAGCCCCAAAAGCTCGACGATTCCGGCAGGCTCTGGAGCCCGGGCATCCGCGCCGGGGTCCAACCCGGCTCGCCCTGCCACCGGACCGAATTCTTCGGCCCCGTCCTGGGCGTAATGACCGCGCAGACCCTGGAGGAGGCCGTCGGGATCCAGAACGCGGTGGACTACGGGCTCACCGCGGGCCTGCACTCGCTGGACCGGGAGGAAATCGGGTACTGGCTGGACCGGGTCCAGGCCGGCAACCTGTACGTCAACCGGGGCATCACCGGCGCCATCGTGCAGCGCCAGCCCTTCGGCGGCTGGAAGAAATCCGCCGTCGGCGCCGGCACCAAGGCCGGCGGCCCGAACTACCTGCTCGGCCTGGGCGACTGGGAAAGCGCCCCCAGCACGGCAGGGTCCCCGGTGACCGATGCCGGCGCGGCCAGGCTGCTCGAGGCCGCCCGGACCTCCGCCGCGGTGCCGGCCGCGGAGCTGGCGGTGCTGGAACGCTCCCTGGCCTCCGACGCCGCGGCCTGGGCCGGCCAGTTCGGCACGGCGAAGGACGTCTCCGGGCTGATGGTGGAGCGCAACATCTTCCGCTACCTGCCGGTCCCGGTCACCGTCCGCCTCTCCGCGGGCGAACCGCTGGCGAAGCTGGTGCGCGTGCTGGCCGCCGGCGTGCTGGCCGGCGCGGAGCTGGCGGTCTCCACCGCCGCCGGCCTGCCC
>NZ_JBHTML010000354.1:0-1559 GCF_042679445.1 Arthrobacter sp. GCM10027362 | reverse complement strand
GCCTTCAGGGCCGCCTGCACGGCGGCGGGGACCTCGGCGTCGGTCTCGACCCTGATGCCGAAGCCGCCGAAGGCCCGGGCCATGAGGGCGAAGTCGGGGTTTTGCAGCTGGGTGCCCGAGACCCGGGCCGGGTAGTGGCGTTCCTGGTGGGTGCGGATGGTGCCGTATTCGCCGTTGTCCATCACGACCACCAGCGGGGTGGCCCCGTACTGGGCGGCGGTGGCCAGTTCCTGCCCGTTCATCAGAAACTCCCCGTCCCCGGCGATGGTGACCACCGTCCGGCCCGGGTGCGCCAGGGAGGCGGCCACGGCGGCGGGCACGGAGTAGCCCATGGAGCCGTTGCGGGCGCTGAGCATGGAGGCGTAGGTGCGGGCGGGGAAGTAGCGGTGGGCCCAGTTGGTGTGCTCGCCCGCGCCCAGGGTGACCATCGCGTCCTCGGGCAGGGCCGGGACGAGGTTGGCCATCAGGGTGTCCATCCGGGCCGGGCCGGGGGAGGGTTCGGCCGGGGGCAGGGCGGCGAACTTCTCCTGCTCGGTGCGCATCCGCTCGGTGAAGGCGGCCCAGGAGTCCTTCACCGGCAGCTCCATCATCACCAGGTCCCGGACGAACACGTCCGGCTTGGCCACGATCTGGTGGGAGACCGGCCCGGACCGCCCGCGCAGGGACGGATCCATGGTGACCAAAAAGTTCTTCTTGGACCAGTCCTGGCGGGCCACGAACCCGTCGGTGATCACGTCCCCGGGCACGGTGCCCACGAACACCAGCAGGTCGGTCTCCTCGAGCAGGTCGTAGGTCGGCTTGGGCCGGCCGTAGCCGATCGGGCCCACGTAGGAGGGCGAGTCGAAGTCGATGGTGCCCTCGCAGCGCCATTCGGCCGCCGCGGCGATCCGGTGGTCCTCCAGCCACCGGGTGAGCGCCTGCGCGCCTTCGGCGCTCCAGTCGTTGCCCCCGACCACGAACAGCGGCTTCTCGGCCCCGGCCAGGGCCGACTTCAGCGCCTTCCAGTCCGCCACCGTCATGCCGCCGGCGGCCACCGGGATCACCGGGTGCAGCCCCGGGTCGATCTGCTCGCGGATAATGTCCTCGGGCAGCCCCACCACCACCGGGCCGGGCCGGCCGCTCATGGCCGCGAAGAACGCCTCGGCCACGATCTCGGAGGCCCGCTCGGGGTGGTCCAGGACCATCACGCGCTTGGCCCCGGTGTCGAACCAGGCCTTGATGTCGAATTCCTGGAAGGCCTCCCGGTCCCGGTGCGCGAACGGGATCAGCCCCACGAAGAGCACCAGCGGGGTCGAGTCCTGCCAGGCGGTGTGCAGGCCCACGTGCGCGTTCGCCGCCCCCGGGCCCCGGGTGACCATCGCCACGCCCGGGCGCTGGTGCATCTTCCCGTCCGCCTCGGCCATGTACGCGGCCCCGCCCTCGTGCCGGCACACGATCGTCTCGATCCCCGAGCCGTGCAGCCCGTCCAGCACATCCAAAAAGCTCTCACCCGGCACCACATAGGTCCGCTGCACCCCGTGCGCGGCCAGCGAGTCCACAATCACATGCCCGGCCGACTT
>NZ_JBHTML010000353.1:0-1568 GCF_042679445.1 Arthrobacter sp. GCM10027362 | reverse complement strand
GCCAGGCCGGCCGCAGCCGCCTCCGGCCGGGCCGGAACCGGACGGCCCGCCGCCGTCAGGCTGACCGGGCGGGAACGGGACATCGCCGCACTGGTGGCCCAGGGGCTGAAGAATGCGCAGATCGCACAGCAGCTGTGCCTTTCGATCCGTACCGTCGAGGGACACATCTACCGCACCTTCGCCAAGCTGGGTATCAGCCGCCGCGACGAACTGACGCCGGAGCTGCTGGCGGCTGTATAGCTGCGGCCGCGCTACTCAAGCGCCGGCACCGGTAGCCACTACCCAAGACAGCCCCCGGGCCGGAACCTAGGCTTTTTGCAGCACGGTTCGGTCGACGCCGCAGATGGGGGCCCGCTCATGGACGCAGCCGGCCACCCGGCGCTGCCCGCGGCGCCGGTCCCGCCCCCGGTGCCCTCCGGGCGCCGCCGGATGGCCGACAAGATCGCGCAGACCTTGTCCGGCCGCCATGGCCCGGGCGCCCTGATCGTGGGCGGACCGGGAACGGGCAAGACCACCCTGGCCCGCTGCGTCCTGGACCGGCTCGGCGCGCGGATCCACACCGAACGGGTCCGGGGCGGGCCGCTGGTGTCGGCGATTCCCTATGGCGCCATCCACTACCTGCTCAGCGACGTTGATACGCGCATGCTTGACCATCCCATCCACGTGGTCTCGGCCGCGGGCCGGCTGCTGCGGGCGCGGGCAGGCGGCCGGAAAATCGTGGTCTTCGCCGACAACGCCCAGCTGCTGGACGACCGGACGGCCGCTACCTTGTCGCAGCTGGCAGCGGACGGCACCGCCACCCTGCTGCTGTGCGCCGAGGACGCCTGCCGGATTCCGGCCAGCTTCGACGGGCTCGGGCGCAACGGACTCCTGCACAGATTCGACATCGGGGGCTTCACGTTCAGGGAGACGGCAGAATGGCTGGGGGCCGGGCCGGGCGCCCCCGCCTGCGGGCAGGGCACGCATGAGCTCTGGACCGCAAGCGGGGGAAATCCGCTGCTGCTCGGCGTCCTGGCGCACGAGTGGCAGCAGGCAGGCCTGCTGCTCAACCGGGACGGAACCTGGGTGATGGGTGAAGGCCGGAGCAGGCCCGGCGGCGCGCTCGACGCAGTCCGGCCGGCGCTGCTGGAGGGCCTGGCGCCCGGCCAGCAGGCCCTGGCGGACATCCTGGCCATGATGGGCAGCCTGCCGATGGAACTGGTGTGCCGGGTCGCCGCCGATGCGGACTTCGATGAACTGCGCGGCCGCGGCATCGTGGTGCTGGAGAGCGGCCCGTACACCGTGGCCCGGATGCCGGACAGGCTGGTGGCGGAGCTGCTCCGACGCCGGCTGGTGCCGGAACGGTCGCGGGAACTGCTGGCCACCGTGCTCGAGGCCGGGGGCTGGGAGGTGCTTGACCGTGCCCCGTCCGGGGCCGGTGCGATGGCGTTGTCCCTGGCACAATGGGTGCTGGACTGCCGCGCCGGCCTGGCAGCTGTGCATGCGCTGGCGGCGGCCCGGACGGCCCTGGACCTCGGGGACCCTGCGCTGTGCCTGCGGCTGGCGCAGCAGGCAGCCGGGCAGCCGGC
>NZ_JBHTML010000352.1:0-1582 GCF_042679445.1 Arthrobacter sp. GCM10027362 | reverse complement strand
CGGCGCGGTGAAGCACCGGCGGTCCGGCGCAGCCAGGCTGCCGCCGTACGCCCGGCGGCACTGCCGGACGCTGTTGAAGACGACGTCCGGCCGCTGCGGGCCACGCGCGCGCACGGCCTGGAACCGCTGGATGTGCAGACGGCCGGGCTGGCCAAGGCCAACCGGGACCGGCTGCTGGTCATCGGTTCCCTGGCCTTGGGCGGACTGGCATTCGTCTTGGGCCTGATCATGATGATCGTCGGATTGGGCCACTGATACCGCAGCCCATGCTGCGACCATTGTTCTTGCTGCTGCCGGCAGCCACCCTGAAGGAGTCCCGTGACCGCCTCTGAAAAGTCCATCGAGATCGCCCGCGCCGCGGCCAAGGCCGCAGCGGCGAAGATCGCCCGCGATATCACCGCCCTCGACGTCAGCGACCGGCTGGTGATTACGGATGTGTTCCTGATCGCCTCGGCACCGAATGAGCGCCAGGTGAATGCGATCGTGGACAGCATCGAGGAAGAGCTGCACAAGCAGGGCCTCCGTCCGGTACGCCGTGAGGGCCGGTCCGAGGGCCGCTGGGTCCTGCTGGACTACGCGGAAGTGATCATCCACGTCCAGCACGAGGAGGACCGGGTCTTCTACGCCCTGGAGCGGCTGTGGAAAGACTGCCCGGCCATCGATCTGCAGCTGGAGGAGGCGCCCCGCCAGGTGGCGGACGCCGAGTAAGCCCTTTGGTGCAGGCCGTCCGCTGTGGCAGCGGTCCGGCCCGGCGGAGCAGCCAGCCCCTGCGGGCGGGCTGCTCCGCCATTTAACCGCCGGATCCGCCCGACACGCGGCCGGATCCGCCGATTTGGAATCCGCGGGGGAGTCTGCATAGAATATTCGAGTTGCTTTCGAGCAAGGCAAACCGGAAACGGGGCTGTGGCGCAGCTGGTAGCGCACCTGCATGGCATGCAGGGGGTCAGGGGTTCGAGTCCCCTCAGCTCCACTGACGAGGCACTCGCAAGAGCTGTCCGTCTCCCGTACGGGGCTGTGGCGCAGCTGGTAGCGCACCTGCATGGCATGCAGGGGGTCAGGGGTTCGAGTCCCCTCAGCTCCACCAGGATATTATCCCAACGGTTGGTGGCACCCCGGTCTTCGGACCGGGGTGCTTTGTTTTGCCCGGCCGCCGGCGGGCACGGCGGCGCAGGGTGCGCCGGACTGGATTCCGGTGAATGGGTGCAGCAGACAGCGGTCCGTAACTGTGCCATCATGGCAGCTACGCAGTGCCCTTCGACGTGCTGTGCGCAGCACTGGAGCAGCCATGGGACGCTTCATAAGCGATGAACCCAGAGACGCGCCCGGCCGGACCGTGACGGCAAACCGGGGTCCACGCACTGCGGCCGGGCGGCGGGAGTGCCGGACCCCCCGAAGCACCATGCTCCCCGGGGCGTTGGCGGCGCTTTCTTCGGTGCTGTTATGCGCGTGCACGGCAACGGCGTCCGCGCCTGCCGGCTCTTTCCTGCCGGCCCCCGCGTCCACGGCCACTATGCCGGCCACCACCGTGCCGGCTGCCCCCGCGTCCACGGCCACTATGCCGGCTGCCACCGCGCCGGCTGCC
>NZ_JBHTML010000351.1:0-1591 GCF_042679445.1 Arthrobacter sp. GCM10027362 | reverse complement strand
ACGGCGGGTCCCTCGCGCCCCGCTCATGCCGGCTGGCCGGCGGCCGGAACCGTGCCGGCTGTGCCGGCGAGCCCGGGCTTGGCTTCGGCCTCGGGCCGCTCGGTGCGCTTGACGGCGTAGCGCTTCAGCACGATCACTGCCAGTGCCGTGACGACCATGCCGGCCACGATCGAGAGCACGAACATGGCGATGTTGCCGATCGCGAAGAAGACGAAGATGCCGCCGTGCGGGGCCTGGGAGGTGACTCCCGTGGCCATGCACAGGGCACCGGTGACGGCGCCGCCGAGCATGCTGGCCGGGATCACGCGCAGCGGGTCCGCGGCGGCGAACGGGATGGCGCCTTCGGAGATGAACGAGGCGCCCAGCAGCCAGGCAGCCTTGCCGTTCTCACGCTCGGCCAGGGAGAAGCGCTTGCGGTCCAGCACGGTGGCCAGGGCCATGGCCAGCGGCGGCACCATGCCGGCGGCCATCACCGCGGCCATGATCTGGTACGGGGCCTGGTTGGCCAGGCTGCCGGCGCCCAGGCCGGCGACGGCGAACGAGTAGGCCACCTTGTTCACCGGGCCGCCCAGGTCGAAGCACATCATCAGGCCCAGGATGATCCCCAGGATGGCCGCGGAGGCACCGGTGAGGCCGGACAGCCAGGCGTTCAGGGCGGCGGTCAGCGCCGCGATCGGCCCGCCGAGGACCAGGAACATGAGCCCGGAGGCCACGATCGAGGCCAGCAGCGGGATGATGACCACCGGCATCAGGCCGCGCAGCCAGCGCGGTGCGGCCAGGGTGCCGAGCCAGTGGGCGAACCAGCCCGCCAGCAGGCCGCCCACCAGGCCGCCGAGGAAGCCGGCACCCATGAACCCGGCGACCGCGCCGGCGGTGAAGCCCGGGGCGATGCCCGGCCGGTCTGCGATCGCGTAGGCAATGTACCCGGCCAGCGCGGGGACCAGGAAGCCCATGGAGAGTGCCCCGATCTTGAACAGCACCGCACCCAGGTACAGGGCCAGGTTGCCGCCGGGGAGGTTGAACAGCGTGTTGCTGCCCAGGATGGAATCCGCCTTGCCGTTCAGGGCAATGTCGTAACCGCCGAGCAGGAAGCCCAGCGCGATGAGCAGGCCGCCGCCGGCCACGAACGGAATCATGTAGCTGACGCCGGTGAGCAGGGCGCGCTTGAGCTTGGCGCCGATGCTTTCGCCGGCCAGGGCCCCTTCGTGTGCCCCGACGTCCGCGACGGCGCTGACCCGGCGGGCGTTCGGGTCTTCCGCGGCGGCCAGGGCCTCGCGGACCATCCGGTCCGGTTCGTCGATGGCGCGCTTGACCGGGGACTGGATCACCGGCTTGCCGGCGAAGCGCTCCTTCTCGCGCACGTCCACGTCCACGGCGAAGATGACGGCCGACGCCGCCTCGATCACGGCCGGATCCAGCGGCTGGGCGCCGGCCGAGCCCTGGGTCTCCACCTGCAGGCCGACCCCTGCCTCCTTCGCCGCGGCAGTGAGCGAGTCGGCGGCCATATAGGTGTGGGCGATGCCGGTGGGGCAGGCGGTCACGGCCACCAGCGTGCGCGGGCGGTCCGGCCCGGCAGCGGCCGCCGCGGTCC
>NZ_JBHTML010000350.1:0-1621 GCF_042679445.1 Arthrobacter sp. GCM10027362 | reverse complement strand
CTGCGCGCGCCGTTCCTCGTCGTCGTGATCGTCGGGGCCGCCGCCGCGGCGCTGCTGCGGCTGGCCGGCTGGGGCTGAGCGTTCAGCCGCCGCCCGTCCCTCCCAGGCCCGGGGCGGGGCCCCTGCGGCTTCTCTGCGGAGCGCTCCGGGTAACCCTAGGCCAGCGTCCAGGAGCGCTTGGAGAGCCCGAACCAGAACCCCTCGATGGCGGTCCTGGCCTCGATCCCGCCGGAGGCATGGGCCGCGCCGAGGGCCACGTACAGCGGGGCCCAGTGCTCCGAGCGCGGGTGCGCCTCGCGGGCGGCCGGGGCCTTGTGCACAAAGTCCAGGATCGCGTCCACGTCGCCGCGGGCCATGGCTTCCTCGGCCCAGTGGTCGAACTCGCTGGAGGCGGCCGGCGGGGTTCCGTCCGGGCCGGCGGCCGGGTTGAACCAGCGCAGGTTGTGGGTGGTGAAGCCGGAGCCGACAATCAGCGTGCCGCGCTCGCGCAGCGGGGCGAGCGTCCGGCCCAGCTCGAACAGGCCCTGCGGGTCCAGTGTGGGCATGGACATCTGCACCACCGGCACGTCCGCGGCCGGGAACATCTCCTTCAGCGGCACGTACGCGCCGTGGTCCAGGCCGCGGGTTTCGTCACGCTCCACATGGTGGCCGTGGTTGCCGACCAGCTTGGCGACCTCGCCGGCCAGTTCGGGCGCCAGCGGGGCGTCGTAGCGCACGTCGTAGTACTTCTGCGGGAAGCCCCAGAAGTCGTAGACCAGCTCGGTGGGCCGCCGGGTGGCGCTGAGCGTGACGGGGGCGTTCTCCCAGTGCGCGGACACCATGAGGATGTCCCGGGGCTTGCCGAAGGACCCGGACCAGTCCGCGAGCTCGCGGGTCCAGCGGGCATCGTCGGCCAGCGGCGGGGCGCCGTGGCTGAGGAAGAGTACCGGGGGGCGTTCAATGGTCTGCGTCATGGAACGAGTGTAGGCCTATTTGGTTGAAGATTCAAGTAACTTATTCCCGGAATTCATGGCAAGCTAGGGGAATGACCGTCGGTGACACCCGGCCGCCCTTCAGCGGCCCCCGCGACCCCGGGGATGCATGGGCCGTGGGCCCGGACGGCACCCGGATGTGGGGCCGGTTCGGCTCGGCCGGACTGCTGGTAGTGGACCGCGACCGCGGCGTGCTGATGCAGCACCGCGCCCAGTGGAGCCACTTCGGCGGCACCTGGGGCATCCCCGGCGGCGCCCGGCACCAGGGCGAGGCCGCGGTCGACGCCGCGCTGCGCGAATCGCACGAGGAGGCCGGCGTGCCCGCCGACGCGCTCGAGCCGCTGTTCACCCAGGTGCTCGACCTCGGCTTCTGGACCTATACAACGGCGGTGGCCTGGGCCGTCCGGCCGTTCGAGCCGCAGATCACGGACGCCGAAAGCCTCGAACTGGCCTGGATCCCCGTCAACAAGGTCGACGAACTGCCGCTGCACCCGAAGTTCGCCGACGCCTGGCCGTACCTGAAGCCCATGCTCGCGCGCCGGCCGGCGCTGGTGGTGGATGCCGCCAACGTGATCGGCGCCCGTCCTGACGGCTGGTGGCGGGACCGGGCCGGCGCGGCCCGCCGCCTGATCGAGGACCAGGCGGGTGCC
>NZ_JBHTML010000349.1:0-1646 GCF_042679445.1 Arthrobacter sp. GCM10027362 | reverse complement strand
CAGCCCGGCCAGCCGGTGCAGCTGCCAGCCCATGATGCCCGCCGCCAGCGCCGCGTAGGCCTGTTCCCCGCTGCCGACGGCGGCCCGGTGCCGCGCCACCCGGTAGCCCTCCGGGGCACGGCAGCGCTGCGACCAGCCGTGTTCCGCGTAGGTCAGCTGCCCGCGCGGAGCCCTCACCGGCCCTCCTGCAGCAGCCGGATTTCCTCCTGCACATCCGCATCCCCGGGCCGGGCCTCGGCCAGGTGGCGCTGGATGGCCAGCGCCTCCTCGTGCCGCCCGAGTGCCCGCAGGCTGCGCGCCACCGCCCAGCGCGCCCGGTGCACCTGCTGCTCGCTGCCGTGGGCGCGGGCGGCGTCCTCGGCGAGCTGGAACTGCTCGTGGGCACCGGGATATTCGCCCTTGTCCATCAGCACCCGGCCCAGGTTGGTATACAGGTCGATGGCCCAGCTTCGCACCCGGTTGTCCTCGGAGCGGTACAGGATGGCCAGGGCCCGGTCGGTATGGTCCCAGGCGTGGCGCTGATCCGCCTGGGCCGCCATGTGCAGGCTGTCCACGGCAAGGAAGTGGTGGCCGATGTCTTCGGCCCGGCGGGCGGCCTCCTCGAACAGCGGCAGCGCCTGGGACGGCTTGCCGCAGGCGTGCAGCACCCGGCCGCGTTCGAGCAGCACCCGCGCCCGTACCACCGGGTCGTCGTCGTCGATCCGCTCCAGCAGGTCCAGCGCCTCGCCGTGCCGGCCCTGCAGTCCCAGCGCGCGGGCAATCTGGGTGGCCAACTCGTTGCGGTCCGAGCGCAGCGCAAACTGGCCGGTGTCCGCTTCCCGCAGCCGTTGCTCGGAGCTCTGCGGGTCTGAGAAGTCCCACAGCTCGTCCAGCCGTTCCTGGGGAATCACCGGCCCTCCTTCGCCAGCCGCGCCCAGCCCAGGGCCTCGCGGTCCGGCCGCGGCAGCCCCGACACCACCAGGTCGTAGGAGTCTTCGATCATGTCGCGGACCATGCTGTCCGCCAGCGCCCCGTCCAGCCGCACCCCGTTCCAATGGGTCTTGTTCATATGCCATGCCCCGGTGATTTCGGGATGGGCCGCACGCAGCTGCCGGGCCAGGACGGGCTCGCATTTCAGGCTGACGGTCAGCGGCCTGGCATCCAGGCCGGACAGCGCGAACATACGCGCCGAGGCCCCGGCCCGGACCTTGAAGACCGAGAACTCCGGGCCGAAGGGGAAGTCCTCGAAGGCCCCCGGCAGCGACAAGCAGAACGAGCGCAGTGCTGGTCCGTCCACAGTTTTGAGCCTACCCCCGCCCCGGCCGGACCGGAACCCGGACGGGCGGGCTGTCCCACGGCATCCCGAGGTGGGACGATGGTGGGCAGGGACAGCCGCGGGGACTACTGCGGGGCGGAATGGAGGCCGGCGTGGACAATGCCAGGGACAGTGCCGGGGACCGTGCCGGAGAGCCGGGCGCGGGCCCGGCCCGGGAGCTGGCCGGTGCGGCGCAGCGGGCCGAGCAGTCCAGGCCCTTCGAGATCATGGCCCGGTGCGGCTGGGCGGCCAACGGCCTGCTGCACCTGCTCATCGGCGTCATCGCGCTGCGGCTGGCCTTCGGCCGTTCGGGCGAGGCGGACCAGTCCGGCGCGGCCGCCCAGCTGGCCGG
>NZ_JBHTML010000348.1:0-1653 GCF_042679445.1 Arthrobacter sp. GCM10027362 | reverse complement strand
GCCGCGGCGCCAGCCGCCGGGCCGCCGCCCGTGAAGACGCGGTCAACGCCAGGCCTCGCGGCGGCCGGTTCTGCCAGGTCCTGCTGGCCGTGGCCTTCCCGCTCCTGCTGCTCATCGGCGCCATCCGGCTGGTGTGCACGCCGCTGTTCCTGTGGGCCGAATACCACCGCCCGGGCTTTCCGGCGGACGGCTTCGGGTTCAGTACCGAGGACCGGATGACCTACGGCTCGTACGCGGTGGACTTCCTGCTGAACTGGGCCGGACCGCGCTATCTGGGCGGGCTGGCCGGCCCGGACGGCCGGCCGCTGTTCCTGCCCTCGGAAGTCAGCCACATGGCGGATGTGAAGACCGTGGTCACCGCCGCGTTCCTGGCCGGCACCGTGCTGCTGGTCCTGGCCCTGGCCTGCCTGCTGTACCTGCGGCGCAACTGCCCGGGCGGCGTCCGCCGCGGGCTGTTTGCCGGAGCGGCGGCCACGCTGCTGCTGGTCCTGGTGCTGGGCGTGCTCGGCGCACTGAACTGGCAGGGGTTCTTCACCGGGTTCCACCGGCTTTTCTTCACGGAAGGGACCTGGACCTTCTACGCCGACGACACGTTGATCCGCCTGTTCCCGGGCCGGTTCTGGATGGACGCGGGCCTGGTCATCGCCGTGCTGGTGCTCATGGTCGCCAGCCTGGTGCTGGCTGTGACCTGGCCGACCAGGAGCCGGCGGGACCAGAGCGCCGAGCGGGCGGCTGCCGCGCGTGCCAGGCTCCGCGGCGAATCCGGATAGCGGCCGGCGGTACCGTTGTTCAGCCGTAGAGGCCGTCCACCTCCTGCGCGAAGTCTTCGATCACCTGGCTGCGCTTGAGTTTCAGCGACGGGGTCAGGTGGCCCGACTCCTCTGTCAGCGCCCGGGGCAGTACGGCGAACCTGCGGATCTGTTCGGCGCGGGAGACCTGCAGGTTCGCCTGGTCAACTGCCTGCTGCAGCTCGGCCAGCACGGCCGGATCGGCAGCGGCGTCCCGGACGTCCAGCGGCGACCGTCCGGCGGCGGCCAGCCAGTGGGCCAGCGCCTCCGGGTCCAGGCCGAGCAGCGCGCCGACGAACGGCCTGCCCTCGCCGACGACGACGGCATGGGCGATGAGCCGGTGTTCGCGCAGCGCGTCCTCGAGCGGGCCGGGGGCCACGTTCTTGCCGCCGGCAGTGACCAGCAGGTCCTTCTTGCGTCCGGTGATGGTCAGGTAGCCGTCCTCGTCCAGGATGCCCAGGTCTCCGGTGCGGAAGAAGCCGTCCGTGAACGCTTCCCGGTTGGCCTGGTCGTTGTGGAAGTAGCCCGGGGTGATGCCGATGCCCTTGAGCAGCACCTCGCCGTCGTCGGCGATCCGGATGGTGGTGCCCGGCAGCGGCAGCCCCACCGTGCCGATCCGGGCCGCCCCCGGCAGGTTTACCGCCGCCGGCGCCGTGGACTCGGTCAGGCCGTAGCCTTCCAGCACCGGCACCCCGATGCCGGTGAAGAAGTGGGCCAGCCGCGGGCTCAGGGCGCTGGCCCCCGAGACCGTGTAGCGTACCTCGCCGCCGAAGGCGGCCCGAAGCCTGCCGTAAACCAGCCGGTCGAACACGGCACGGCGGGCCCGCAACAGCGGGCCGGGACCCGGGCCGGCGCCCCGGGCGGC
>NZ_JBHTML010000347.1:0-1690 GCF_042679445.1 Arthrobacter sp. GCM10027362 | reverse complement strand
TCCGGCCGGGGCGGCCTCGCCGTGCAGGAAGGCGTCCGCACCGAGTTCCTCCACGGACTCCACCGTCACCGCCAGCCCGGCCGCCCCGGGGCCGTGGGCGACCTCGAAGTCCTCGGGCCGTACGCCCAGCAGCACCGACGCCGCCGCCCCGGACACCGGGAAGGGCTCCCCGCCCAGCCGCACCGCCCCGCCGTCCACCGGCAGTTCGAGCAGGTTCATCGCCGGGGAGCCGATGAAGCCGGCCACAAACACATTCGCCGGCCGGTCGTAGAGCTGACGCGGGGCGGCCACCTGCTGCAGCACCCCGTCCCGGAGCACCGCCACCCGGTCGCCGAGGGTCATCGCTTCCACCTGGTCGTGCGTGACATAGACGGTGGTCACCCCCAGCCGCCGGGTCAGCGACGCGATCTGGGCGCGGGTCTGCGCCCGCAGCGCGGCATCCAGGTTCGAGAGCGGTTCGTCCATCAGGAAGACCTGCGGGTTGCGCACGATCGCCCGGCCCATGGCCACCCGCTGGCGCTGCCCGCCCGAGAGCGCCTTGGGCTTGCGGTCCAGGAATTCCTCCAGCTCCAGCAGCCGGGCCGCCTCGCGGACCCGGGCGGCCCGCTCCCCGTCCGGCACGCCGGCAATCTTCAGCGCGAAGCCCATGTTGTCCGCCACGCTCATGTGCGGGTAGAGCGCATAGTTCTGGAAGACCATGGCCACGTCGCGGTCCGTGGCCGGCACCGCGGCAACGTCCCGGCCGCCGATCAGCACGCGCCCGGAGTCCATCTCCTCCAGCCCGGCGACCAGGCGCAGGGCAGTGGATTTTCCGCAGCCGGTGGGGCCGACCAGGACCAGGAACTCGCCGTCGGCGATGTCCAGGCTGAGCCGGTCCACCGCAGGGCGGTCCGTGCCCGGAAACCGGCGGGTGGCATTGTCGAAGGTTACCGTTGCCATCTTCAAGTCCCTTCACGGGCAGGTGTGTGCCCGGCGGTCCACGGCGAGCAGGGAAGTGTCCGGTTGCGACCGGGCGTTCAGTATCGCACGGGGCGCGGGCCTCAGCAGCGCACCGCCGCCGCGCGGAGCTCGGCGAGCAGCGCGAGCACCCCGGCGAAGGCCTGCGGGGAGTCCACCCGGTAGCGCGCGGCGGTGGCACCCGGGCCCACCTTGATCCCCACATCCTGCGGGCGCAGCACCGCGAAGGCGTTCTCGTCCGTGACATCGTCCCCGGCGAAGAGCACGGCGCTCGCGCCGGTGAACGTGCGCAGCAGCTCGATGCCCTGGCCCTTGTCGGCGCTGATCACCGAGGTTTCCAGCACCCGCTTGCCGTCGGACAGGTGGACCCCCGGGATGGCCAGCAGCTGTGCACGCGCCTGTTCCGTGGCCGCCGCGGCCACCTCGTCCGCCGCGGTGCGCGTGTGCAGCACGACGCCGGCCGGCTTGGCTTCCAGCACCGTCCCCGGGTGCGCGGCGACCACGCGTTCGACGACGGCGGTGGCCGCCTTCAGCGCCGCGGCCTGCCCGGCATCCAGGGTCAGCGGCGGACTGTCCGGGCCGGTGAACACCTCGCCGCCGTGCGAGCCGATCAGCAGCGTGCGCTCGTCCGGGTCGGCGACCAGCCGCAGGCTGGCCAGCGCACGCCCGGAGATGAAGGCCGTCGTGGTGTCCGGCAGCCCGGCCAGCGCCAGCACGGCCGCGGCGGATTCGG
>NZ_JBHTML010000346.1:0-1718 GCF_042679445.1 Arthrobacter sp. GCM10027362 | reverse complement strand
AGGCGCCAGGCGGCCACGCCCACGGCCAGCGCGTCCAGGCGCAGCAGCACGCCGTCGGCCGGGGCGTAGACCACCTCGGAGTGCCGCGCAGCCGGCAGCTTGGCGTGCGGGTCCCCGCCCTGGGCCTCGATCATCCGGTTCCAGACATCCATGGCGCGGCCGTCCTTCAGCGCCGCGGCCGGGTCCGCGTCCACCACCCCCGCCGCCTGGAGCATTTCCTCGGCCAGCCGGACGGTCAGCTCCACGACGTCCTCGGGCCCGCCGCCGGCAAGGACCTCGACGGCTTCTTCCACCTCGAGGGCGTTGCCGGCCGTCAACCCGAGCGGGGTGTCCATGTTGGTCAGCAGGGCCACCGTCTTCACCCCGGCATCGGTACCCAGGGCCACCATGGTCTCGGCCAGCTCCCGCGCCGAGTCCTCGTCCTTCATGAACGCCCCGGATCCCACCTTCACATCCAGCACCAGCGCCCCGGTGCCCTCGGCGATCTTCTTGCTCATGATCGAGGAAGCGATCAGCGGAATGGACTCCACCGTGCCGGTGACGTCGCGCAGCGCGTACAGCTTCCTGTCCGCAGGCGCCAGGCCCGCCCCGGCGGCGCAGATCACCGCGCCGACGCTGTCCAGCTGGGCCATCAGTTCCCCGTTGCCCAGCACCGCGCGCCAGCCCGGGATGGATTCGAGCTTGTCCAGGGTGCCGCCGGTGTAGCCAAGGCCCCGTCCCGAGAGCTGGGGCACGGTGACGCCGAACGCCGCCACCAGCGGGGCCAGCGGCAGCGTGATCTTGTCCCCCACCCCGCCGGTGGAGTGCTTGTCCACGGTTGGCTTGCCCAGGCCGGAGAAGTCCATCCGCTCGCCGGAGGCGATCATCGCGGCCGTCCACCGGGAGACCTCCGCGCGGCTCATGCCGTTGAGCAGGATGGCCATGTTCAGGGCCGCCATCTGCTCGTCGGCGATTACGCCGCGGGTGTAGGCGTCGATGGTCCAGTCGATCTGCCCGTCGCTGAGCGTGCCCCTGTCCCGCTTGGTCCGGATGATGTCGACGGCGTCGAAAGGTTCGGTCATTGTCCACTCCCGGTTCGGGTCGGTTCGCCAAGGTTTTCCGGGCCGAAGGCATCGGGCAAGACCTCATCCATGGTCCGGATGCCGGAGACGGTCATCAGCTGCATGCCCGGGGCGCGGAACTCGTGCAGCAGCTGCCGGCAGCGCCCGCAGGGCATCAGGATGTTCCCCTGCCCGTCCACGCAGCTGAACGCCACCAGCTTCCCGCCGCCGGTCATCCGCAGCTGGCTGACCAGCGAACATTCGGCGCACAGCGTCAGTCCGTAGGAGGCGTTCTCCACATTGCAGCCGGAGACTATCCGCCCGTCGTCGGTCAGCGCCGCGGCGCCTACCGGATACTTCGAATACGGCACGTAGGCGTGCTGCATCGCCTTGGCGGCCGCCTCCTGCAGGGCTTCCCAGTCGATGCCCGAATCCTTGAAGCTGAGGTTCACAGTGCTCCTTGATGGTTCCCGCCGTGCCGGCTCAGCCCCTAATGTACGGGATGAATGTACGCGAGGCCGCCGGCGCTCCGGCCCTGCCGGCCGGCCCCGGCGAAAAACGCACCGATCGGATTCCCGCGTTCGAAGACCAGCGTTCGAAGGCCGGCGCCGCCGGGGCGGCGCACCCCTGCCCGGTGCCCTTCGGCCTCAGGCGCGCCCCACGGGAGCGGAGCTGCTG
>NZ_JBHTML010000345.1:0-1725 GCF_042679445.1 Arthrobacter sp. GCM10027362 | reverse complement strand
CCGCCGGCCGCGGCCAGCGCCCGGAACAGCGCCATGGGCGCCGGCGGGAGGTCCGCCCGCTCCCCGCCCAGCAGCACCGACCGGCCGCGGATCTGCACCTCGCCGAGGGCAGTGTCGTAGCGGTCCACCAGGTGCTCGGAAATGTGCTCGACCAGCAGCCGGATCAGTGCGCCCATCCGGTAGCGCTCGGGCATGATCGGCCGGATACCGGCGTCAATCAGGGGTTGGGCGGTGACCGGGCCCACCGCCGCAGCCACTACGCCGCTGCGGAAGGCCTCGACGAGCGGCCCGTGCAGGCCCATCTCGTGCGCGGTGCTCCACAGGGCATCCACCGCCGGGGCGCTGGTGAAGGTGACCACGTCCAGCCGGCGGGCACAGACCGCCTCGATCAGCCGCGGCACCTTGTCTTCGGCCCCCTGCGGCTTCACCCAGCGGTAGGGCGTTACGGTCAGCACGGTGGCTCCGGCCTCGCGCAGCCGCTCGAGCTGGCAGGCATCCGAGTAGCCGTGCTGCTGCACCGCGACGGCGCTTCCGCGCACCCCTTCGGCCAGCAGCATGTCCACCACCGTGGCGGTACGCTCGTCGTGGCTGATGCCCGCATCGTCCAGCCCCGCGGCGCGCACCGCGCCGCGGGCCTTGGGGCCGCGGACGTAGATCCGGGATTGTTCGAGCACCTCCGCCAGCTCCTCGCCGACCCCGGCCGCGTCCGCGGCCTCGAACCAGCGGCGCATGCCGTACGCGGTGGTGATCACGCTGATATCCGGGCGGGCGGCCAGCACCGCGGCGGTGTCCTGGAGCAGCTGGACATCCTGCTCCACCGGGGCGATCTTCAGGGCCGGCGCGTGCATCACGGCGGCCCCGCGGCGCTCCAGGGCCTCGATCAGGTCCGAGGAGCGCCGGTCCGAGGTGACCCCGATCCGGAAGCCGGCCAGCGGCCCGGTGTCCGGCGCTGCCACCGCTGCCATCGATGCTGTCACCGGCGCGCTCATACCGCCTCCAGCCGCCCGGCCAGCCCGGCCAGTTGCGCGGCCTGTTCCCGGCAGCTGCCGGCCTGGCGCACCACCTCGCCGATGACCAGCACCGCGGGAGACTTGCAGCGCGCCGCGGCCGCGGCGGTCACGATCCCGGACAGGTCCGAGACGGTGGTGCGCTGGGAATCGCTGAAGCCGCGTTCGACGACCGCCACCGGCATGTCGGCGCGCATCCCGGCCCGGCGCAGTCCCGCGGCCAGCTGCGGCAGGGTGCCGACGCCCATCAGCACCACAATGGTCCCGCCAAGTCCGGCCAGGTGCCCGTGCTCTTCATCGGTGAGCGGGGCGTGACCGGAGACCACCGTGAACATCCGGCTGACTTCCCGGTGCGTGACCGGGATCCCTGCGGCGGCCGGAACCGCAATGGCGCTGGTGACCCCGGAGACCACGCTGACCGGCACGCCGGCTTCGGCGCAGCCGGCCACTTCCTCGCCGCCGCGGCCGAAGACGAACGGGTCCCCGCCCTTGAGCCGGACCACATTGCGGCCCGCCCGGGCGGACTCGATCATCAGCCGCTCGATTTCCGCCTGCCCCACCGGGTGGTGGCCCGGACGCTTGCCGACGTCGACCAGTTCGGCGCCGGGGGCCAGCCGCTCCAGGCCCGCGTGCGGGGCCAGCCGGTCGTAGAAGACGATGTCGGCCTCCCGCAGCGCCGCCGCTGCCCGGACCGTCAGCAGGTCCTCGGTGCCGGGCC
>NZ_JBHTML010000344.1:0-1726 GCF_042679445.1 Arthrobacter sp. GCM10027362 | reverse complement strand
GCGCCTCCGGCGTCAGCTGCCTGGCGGTGGCCGTCCGGGCCCGGGCCGGCGGCCTGGACGCGCTGTCCGTCTCGCTGCCGTCCGCCGAGCTGACCAAGGCCCGCGAGCGCGAGGTCGCCGAAGCCCTGCAGGCGACGGCCGCCGTCACGGAGGATGTGGTGGCAGGACTGGGCGGACTGCTGGCCTGAAACACTTGTCATATAAGTTTTCTACTTATACGATAAGTTTACTCCGCCATTCCGGCACACCTCCACCGAAGGACCTTCATGGGCTACTCCCCCGATTCCATCCGGCACGTCAAGCTCTCCACCGCCACGCTGCCGCTGGCCACTCCGATCTCCGATGCAAAGGTCTTCACCGGCCGGCAGAAGCCGATGACCGAAGTGGTCTTCCTCTTCGCCGAGATCGCCACCGAGCAGGGCCATGAGGGCCTGGGCTTCTCCTACTCCAAGCGCGCCGGGGGCCCGGCCCAGTACGCGCATGCCAAGGAGGTCGCCGAGGCCATGCTCGGCGAGGACCCGAACGACATCGCCAAGCTGTACAACAAGCTGCTCTGGGCCGGCGCGTCGGTCGGCCGCTCCGGCGTGGCCACCCAGGCCCTGGCCGCCCTGGACATTGCGCTCTACGACCTCAAGGCCAAGCGCGCCGGACTGCCGCTGGCCAAGCTGCTCGGTGCCCACCGCGACTCCGTGCGCACCTACAACACCTCCGGCGGCTTCCTCAATGCCTCGATCGAGGAGGTCAAGGAGCGCGCCAGCCGCTCGCTGGCCGAGGGCATAGGCGGCATCAAGATCAAGGTCGGCCTGCCGGACACAGCCGAGGACCTGCGCCGGGTCGCGGCGGTGCGCGAACACATTGGCGACGGCGTGCCCCTGATGGTGGATGCGAACCAGCAGTGGGACCGGGCCACGGCCCTGCGGATGGGCCGGAAGCTCGAGCAGTTCGATCTGGTCTGGATCGAGGAACCGCTGGACGCCTACGACGCCGCAGGCCATGCCGACCTGGCCCGCACCCTGGACACCCCGATCGCCACCGGCGAGATGCTGGCCTCGGTCGCCGAGCACGAGCGGCTGATCGCCGCCCGTGCCTGCGACATCATCCAGCCCGACGCCCCGCGCGTCGGCGGCATCACCCAGTTCCTGCGCCTGGCCACGCTCGCCGACCAGGCCGGGCTGGACCTGGCCCCGCACTTCGCCATGGAGATCCACCTGCACCTGGCCGCCGCCTACCCGCGCGAGCCGTGGGTGGAGCACTTCGACTGGCTCGACCCGCTGTTCAACGAGCGTCTCGAGACCCGTGACGGGCGCATGCTGGTACCGGAGCGTCCGGGCCTGGGCGTGACGTTCAGCCACCAGGCCCGCGCGTGGACCACCGACACGGCCGAATTCGGCCGCGCCTGACCCGCACTGCCTGGCAATGGCCCCGCCGTCCGGCGGGGCCATTGGTGTCCGGCCGGCTGCCGGCCGGATGGGAACATGGTGCCATGACACGGAACCTGACGGCCACGCTGGTCGACGAGCTGCGCGCCCGCATCGTCGACGGGTCCCTCGCCCCGGGCGAGAAGCTGCCCAGCGAAAACACTCTCATCGCCGAGCACGGCGTCAGCCGCACCGTGGTGCGCGAAGCCATCACCCGGCTGCAGGCCGAGGGCCTGGTCCACACCCGGCGCGGCGCGGGCAGCTTCGTGCTGATTCCCCCGGCCGCGGCGGAGGGCGGCGCCGCCGCC
>NZ_JBHTML010000343.1:0-1767 GCF_042679445.1 Arthrobacter sp. GCM10027362 | reverse complement strand
GGTCGGCGGCCCAGGCGGGGGCTGCGGTGCGGGCGGCGGCCACGGCCGCCGCGACGTCCTGCTCGGTGTGTTCGGGGGCCCGGCCCACGACCTCCAGGGTCGCCGGGTCCAGCACGTCGTAGTGGGTCGCCGTCATGGGAGGGTCCTTTCGGCACGGGGAAGATCCCTTCCAGTGTTGATGGTCTCTGTCACACCTTGCACGGCGCTTTCCGTCCAATGGAAAGCCAGCAGCCCCCCGCCCCGGCAGGTTGCCACCATGGAGTGAAGCACATCACGTACTAGCCGAGGAGTCCCCCATGGCCATCGACCAGCTGCCCATCGTCATCACCGGGGTGTCCTCCGGCATCGGGGCCCGCACCGCCCAGGTCCTGGGCGGACGCGGCGTCCCGCTGATCGGCATCGACCGCAACGCCCCCGAAGCGTTCGACGGCGTGTTCATCCAGGCCGACCTCTCCACCCCGGAAGGCGTGGAAGCCGCAGCGGCCGCCGTCGCGACGGCGGCTCCGAACGGGATTGCCGGGCTGGCCAACATTGCCGGCGTCCCGGGCACCGCCCCGTGGCGCACGGTCCTGTCGGTCAACGTCTTCGGGGTGCGCGGGCTGGTCCGCGCGCTCGCCCCGCTGATGGCCGAGGGCGGCGCCGTGGTCAATCTGGCCTCCAACGTCGGCGTGCAGTGGCGCACGGTCAGGGACCGCTGCGCCCAGTTCGCGCTCGCCGAGGACCAGGCGGCGGCCCTGGCCGCGGTGGCCGGCGACGAGGAGATCACGGCCGAGTCCTACCTGTTCTCCAAACAGTGCGTCCGCTTCCTCACCGAGCACCTGGCCGCCGAGCTGCTGCCGCGCCGCATCCGCGTCAACAGCGTCAGCCCCGGCCCGGTGGCCACGCCCATCCTGGAGGACTTCAAGCAGGACCACGGCCGCGACAAGGTCGAGGGTGCCGGCAAACTCCTGGGCCGCTTCGGTCAGCCGGAGGACATTGCCCGCGTGGTCGATTTCCTGTTGCGCCCCGAGTCCGCCTGGGTCAACGGTTCCGACATCCGCGTCGACGGCGGCCTGGCCGCCTACCGCGGCTCGGTCTTCGCCCAGCAGCCCGCCTGACGGGTTCCCGGCCCGGCCGGACGCCGGGGCTGCCTTCCGCACGGAGGCAGCCCCGGCGTCGTTCTTTAAACCCCCGCGCATTTAAACTGGAGGGTGACGGCGCCGGCCCCTGTCCGGCGCCCCGGCGGGAAGGACGGTGCGCCATGGCCAATGCTGCCCCGCGCGGACGTTCCGCCCGCGGACCGGAGGGGGACGACGGCGCCGCTCCGTCCGCCAGCGTGACCTCCAAGGCACTGGCCCTGCTGGGCACCTTCGATGCGGGGCATTCCGCCCAGACCCTCAGCTCGATGGCCCGCCGGGCCGGGCTGCCCGTGGCCACCGCCCACCGGCTGGCCGGCGAGCTGGTGGCCTGGGGCGGGCTCGAGAAACAGCGCGGCCTGTACCGCATCGGCCAGCGGATCTGGCGCCTGGGGCTGCTGGCCCCGGCCCAGCAGAACATCGCCGAGGTGGCTGCCCCGTTCATGCAGGACGTGCTGTTCGTGACCCAGAACGTCGTCAACCTCTTCATCCTGGACGGGGACGAGGTCCTGCTCGTCGAGCGGATGTCCGGCACCGGTGCCGGGGCACCGTTCCGGCGGGTCGGCGCCCGGCTCTCGCTCCACGGCAGCGCGGCCGGCAAGATCATGCTGGCCTTCGGGCCCAAGGGCCTGCTCGCGGCCGCGGCCGCCCG
>NZ_JBHTML010000342.1:0-1777 GCF_042679445.1 Arthrobacter sp. GCM10027362 | reverse complement strand
CCGAGGCCGGCGGCCAGGCCGCCGACGTGCTGCGCGTGGCAGGCTCCGCCGTGGCCGGGAAACTGCGCGTCGCCGCCCCGGATCCCTTTGGGATCCTCCAACGCAGCCATACCCGGGACTGCCTGGCCCAGGCCGCCGGCCGGGTCGCGGTCCTAAGCCTGGACCCGGAGCTGACGCTGGCCGGCAACGGGACGGCGCGCTCCGCCGTGGTCGGCGTGCACATTGCCCCGACCGGCGGCACCGGGACGTTCACCATCGAAGGCCCGGCCGCCACCACGCTGCTGGACGAGGACGCTGCCCACCCGTGGCCGCGGAACGTCGTCGTGGCAGGCACCGGCGCTCCACGCACCCTGAAGCTGCACATTGTCCCGGCGCGCTGCGACGCGCACGCGGTCGCCGAGGACAGGCTTGGCATCAAGCTGCCCCTGCACCTGTCCGCCGGGGACTACCGCGGCACGCTGCGGCTGGAACCGCCGCCGGACCTGGCCCGGGCGGTCTACTCCTTCATCGCCTCCGCCTGCCGCAATAAGCAGGCCGGCCCTCAGTAGCCCCTGCCGGTGACGGCGATCATCGTCAGCAGGAAGCCGCAGAGAACCCCGATTGCGGCCAACCAGCCGCTGATGATCATGGTCCGGTAGCGTTCCTTGTCCTCGACCAGGCGGTTGCCCTTGGGGTGGGTGAAGGCCAGGGAGTCGCTGGCCAGCAGGAAAACAATGAAGGACACGAGCGCAACGCCCCAGGACAGGGCTCCGAGCAGATCCAGCATGGTAAACATAACTCCGGTATACGCCCGGCACCTGCCCCGCACAAGGACCGGATCCGGATCCCCGTAGACTGGCCCGGTGCACGCTCTCCACCACTCGGCCATCCGGAACCTGGTCCTTCCGCTGCTGGAGGCCGGCGGCACCGCCCCGATCCTCCAGCTGGGCCATCCCGTGCTGCGGCGGCCCGCCGAGCCGTTCGACGGCCAACTGGACGACGCCGAACTGGCCGCCCTGCTGGAGCTGATGCGCCGCACCATGCATGCGGCCCCCGGCGTCGGCCTGGCCGCACCGCAGATCGGTGTTCCGCTGCGCATCGCGGTACTGGAGGATGGTTTCGCCGCGGATCCGGAGGTGGCCGCCGTGCGCGAACGCACCCCGCTGCCCTACTTCGCGGTGATCAACCCCCGCTACGCCCCGATCGGTACCGAAACGGCGTCGTTCTACGAAGGCTGCCTGTCCTTCGCCGGGTTCCAGGGCGTGGTCGAACGCCACCGCACCGTCCGGCTGGACTACCGGCGCGCGGACGGCAGCCCCGCCACCGGACAGTTCACCGGCTGGCCGGCCCGGATTGTCCAGCACGAGACGGACCACCTCGACGGCACGCTCTACCTGGACAAGGTCCTGACCCGGTCGCTGGCCGGGGACGCCGAATACCGGGAGTACTGGGCCCAGCCGGAAATCGGCCGCGCCCGCGCGGAGCTCGGCATTTAGGGCCGGGGCCGTCGCGTCCCGCTCCGGCGGGTAGGATGAGGCGTGCCCACCGAACCCGCTCCGCTCGCTGCCGTCCGGCTCCTGCTCTGCCCCGTCTGCGCCGCGGACATGCTCCCGAACGGGCAGCGGGTCGCCGAGGGCATCCGCTGCACGCAGGGCCACCGGTTCGACGGCGCCCGGCAGGGCTACATCAACCTGCTCACCGGCCGCGGAACCTCCTTCATCCCGGACACGGCGGCCATGGTATCCGCCCGCGGCGCCTTCCTGGCGGCCGGCCACTACGCGCCCCTGGCCGGGCGCCT
>NZ_JBHTML010000341.1:0-1786 GCF_042679445.1 Arthrobacter sp. GCM10027362 | reverse complement strand
GCTTGCCGCCTCCCGCCGGGGCGCCGGCCGTCCCGGAACCGCGCTGGACCGGAGCGTTGTCCGCGGACCCGCTGCCGGCGTCCGGGCGGGGGGCCCGGGGCACTCGGGGGCGTCGAGTGGTCATTGAGCTCCTGGAACGGCCCAGGTCATGGACCTCTTGACTTAGCTTGGCCTATACGTCTTAAGCAGGGAGGCACAGGCCTCCCTGCTTAAGACAATAGCTGCTGCCGCCGGGCGGTTCAGGCTTTGAAACGCGGGAAGGCCGAGGCACCCGCGTAGCGGGCGGCGTCGTCGAGCTCCTCCTCGATGCGCAGCAGCTGGTTGTACTTCGCCACGCGCTCGGAGCGGGCCGGGGCGCCGGTCTTGATCTGCCCGGCGTTGGTGGCCACGGCAATGTCGGCGATGGTCGTGTCCTCGGTTTCGCCGGAGCGGTGCGAGGTGATCGTGGTGTAGCCGCTGCGCTGGGCCAGGGACACCGCGTCCAGGGTCTCGGTCAGCGAACCGATCTGGTTGACCTTGACCAGCAGCGAATTGGCGGTGCGGGAATCGATGCCCTGGCGCAGGCGCTCCGGGTTGGTCACGAACAGGTCGTCGCCGACCAGCTGGACCTTGTCCCCCAGGTCCGCCGTCAGCGTGGCCCAGCCGTCCCAGTCGGACTCGTCCAGCGGGTCCTCGATGGACACCAGCGGGTAGTCGGCCACCAGCTGGCCGTAGTAGGCGCTCATCTCGGCCGCGGACAGGGACCTTCCCTCGAACTGGTAGGCACCGTCCTTGTAGAACTCGGAGGAGGCGACGTCCAGGGCCAGGGCAATGTCCTTGCCCGGGGTGTAGCCGGCGCGGGTGATGGCCTCGGAGATGAGGTCCAGCGCGGCACGGTTGCTCGGCAGGTTCGGGGCGAAGCCGCCCTCGTCGCCCAGGCCGGTGGACAGGCCCTTCTCGTTCAGCACGGCCTTGAGGCTGTGGTAGACCTCCACACCCCAGCGCAGGCCCTCGGAGAAGGTGGAGGCGCCCAGCGGAGCCACCATGAACTCCTGGATGTCCACGTCCGAGTCGGCGTGCGAACCGCCGTTGAGGATGTTCATCAGCGGCACCGGCAGCACGTGCGCGTTCGGACCGCCCAGGTACTTGTACAGCGGCAGGTTGGCGGACTCCGCGGCGGCGTTGGCCACGGCCAGCGAGACGCCCAGGATGGCGTTCGCGCCGAGGTTGGACTTGTTGGCGGTCCCGTCCAGGTCGATCATGGTCTGGTCGATCAGGCGCTGGTCCGTGGCGTCGAAGCCCAGCAGCGCCGGCTGGATGGTGTCGACGACGGCGGCAACGGCCTGGGTGACGCCCTTGCCGAGGTAGCGGTTCTTCTCGCCGTCGCGGCGCTCCACGGCTTCGAAAGCACCTGTCGACGCGCCCGACGGAACGGCGGCGCGGCCCATTGAGCCGTCAGAGAGCAGAACCTCGACCTCAACCGTGGGATTGCCGCGGGAATCGAGGATTTCGCGCGCATGGATGGCATCAATAAGCGCCATGGAGTAGCTCCTGTTCATTGGAACGTCTTTGCATTCACTTCACGACAAGCCGCATGAGAGCACTGTCGGATCCAAGACTAATCGAGATCCGTGCTCCCCTTCTCCTGCATTACGCCATGCTGGAAACGCCGGACCGCCTTGCGCAGCGCCTGCTCCGGGTCCAGCCCGTGCGCGGCGGCGTCGCGGACGACGCCGAGCAGCAGCTCGCCCAGCTCCTCTTCCGTTTGCACGGGCGGCGCCTCCGCCCCGCGCTGCGCGCCCCGGCC
>NZ_JBHTML010000340.1:0-1915 GCF_042679445.1 Arthrobacter sp. GCM10027362 | reverse complement strand
CCGGCCCGGACCTGGCGTCCGGGCGGCAGCCGGTTCGCCGCCGCCTGCGCCGCGGCCCGGCCCGAACGCATCGGCGTGGTCTCCTCGATAGTGGGCCTCGCCGTCGAAGTCACCGGGCTGCACTGCGCCATCGGCGAAGTCGTCACCATCGGCGGGCCGCCGGGCAGCGAGGCCGAGGTGGTGGCCGCGGACCGGACCAGCCTGCGCTGCATGCCGCTGGGCACGCTGACCGGCATCGGCCCGGGCCTCCCGGTCCGGGCCAAGGGCGCTCCCATGCTGGTTCCCACAGGCAGCGGGCTGTTCGGGCGCGTGCTGGACGGGCTGGGCCGGCCGATCGACGGCAAGGGGCCGCTGCTGCCGGACGCGCTGGTCCCGCTGGACAACGCCTCGCCCCCGGCCATGCACCGGGCGCGGATCGACACCGCGCTGCAGCTGGGTGTCCGGGTGATGGATACGCTGACCACGGTGGGCAGGGGCCAGCGCATGGGCCTGTTCGCCGGCTCCGGGGTGGGCAAGTCCTCGCTGCTGTCCATGATCGCCCGCGGCACCGACGCCCAGGTGTCGGTGATCGCACTGGTGGGCGAGCGCGGCCGCGAGGTCCGCGAATTCCTCGAGGACGACCTGGGACCGGAGGGCCTGGCCCGGTCCATCGTGGTGGTCTCCACCTCGGATCAGCCGGCCCTGATGCGCCTGCGCGCAGCCTTCACGGCCACCCGGATCGCCGAATCCTTCCGGGACCGCGGCGCCCACGTGATGCTGATGATGGACTCGCTCACGCGCGTGGCCATGGCCCAGCGCGAGGTCGGGCTGTCCGCGGGCGAGCCGCCGGCCACCCGGGGCTACCCGCCGTCCACCTTCTCCGTGCTGGCCCGGCTGCTGGAGCGTGCCGGGACCGCCGAGACCGGTTCGGTGACCGGGATGTACACGGTGCTGGTGGATGGCGACGACCACAACGAGCCAATCGCCGATGCCGCACGCTCCATCTTGGACGGGCACGTGGTGTTGGACCGCAAGCTGGCCGTCGCCGGGCACTTCCCGTCCATCGACGCGCTGGCCTCGATTTCCCGGGTGGCCGCCAAAGTCAACCCGCCCGGGCACACCCGGCTGGCGGCGCACCTGCGCAAGGTCCTGGCCGCCCGCAGGGCCGCCCAGGACCTGCTCGACGTCGGCGCCTACCAGCGCGGGTCCAACCCGCTGGTGGACGCGGCCGTGGACCATGAGGACGAGATCAACCTGTTCCTGCAGCAGCGCATGGATGAGAGGACCCCGGCCGGGCAGGCCTGGGAGCATCTGCGCCGACTGACCGCAATCCTTGGAGGTATCTGATGGCCCGTTCCTTCCCGCTTGCCGGCCTGCTCAGGCTGCGCCACCTGCAGCAGGACCAGGCGGCCGGCAAACTCGCCGCCGCCAACGCGCGGCTGCAGGACAACGGCCGGAGCATCCTGCAGGCCCGCACCCTGCTGGGCGAGACCGTCAGCGAGGTCTCGGACGCCGCCGCCCTGCAGGCCGTGGCGGCCGCCCGTGCCTCCTCGCGCGGCATGCTCGCGGACCTGCAGGCGCTGGAGCAGCTCCGGCAGGGCGAGGCGGAACAGGCCCGGCTGGCCTTTCAGCAGGCCCGTGCGCAGGCGGTGGCGCTGGAGAAGCTGGAGGCCAGGCACGCCGGGGCCGCGGCGGCCGAGGAGCTGCACGGCGAACAGGTAGTCCTGGACGAGCTCGCCTCCGGGGCCTGGCAACGTGGGGAGGCGGCGCGATGAGCCTGGTCGAGGCGCTGGGCAGGATCCAGCAGATCCAGTCCACCTTGGCGCAGCTTTCACCGCAGCCGACGGCTGCCGGTTCCGCCGCCGGAGCCGCCGCGGGCACCGGTTCCGCGGCCGGAAGCGGCTCCGCTGGGGCGTTCGCGCAGGCGCTCGCCGCC
>NZ_JBHTML010000339.1:0-1950 GCF_042679445.1 Arthrobacter sp. GCM10027362 | reverse complement strand
CGGAGTCCGCGCCGCCGCGGCCGTGACGCCGGCCCGGCCGCGGCCTCCGCCGTGCTTGTCCTGCCCCCGGGCCGGGAGCATGCTGGTACTCACGGGGCGTTGGACACGGGAGTTGGCCATGGACGAGGATCCGCAGCTGCGCAGGGAACTGTCAGAACGCATCGAACGGCGCCGGGCAAGCATCGGCGCCTACCTGCGCCGGCACAGGCCGCGGCAAAGCAGGCTGAGCACCCTGAGCGTGGTCACCAGTTCCCTGGTCGCGGCCCTCACCGCGGGACCGGGCATGGGCCAGGAAGGCTTCACCGGCTCGGTAGCCGGGCTGCTCGCGCTGCAGGACACCTCCCTGGTCTGGCAGACGATCTGCCTGCTGGCCACCGTCCTGTCCGTCGCGGCGGCATTGACCACCCATTTCGCCACGTCCAAGGGCAAGAGCGAGCAGATCAGCGCCGCGGAAACCTGCAGCGCCGAACTGGAGGGGCTGCAGACCGCGCTGGCCTTCGGCAACCTGCCGCTGGAGGAAGCGGTGCGGCTATACCAGCAGTACTCGGTCAAGGCCGCCTTCGTCGAAGACCTGCCGGCCCGCTGACACCGCACCGCGGAAACCGGAACCGCGGAAACCGGAACCGCGGAAACCGGAACCGCGGAAACCGGAACGGAAGGGACACCGGCCGGGATGGCATCCCGGGCATAGCATCTAAGGGTGACGAAGGCCGGAATCCAATCAACACAGCCCTGGACGGGCCACCTCAGGGGCAGCCGGGCCTACCGGAACCTGCTGCTGGCGCTGCTCTTTGGCGGACTGGCCACCTTCGCCCAGCTGTACTCGGTGCAGGCGGTGCTGCCCGGCATCGCCCGGGAGTTCGGGATTGCCCCGGCGGACGCCGCGCTCAGCGTGTCCGCCGCAACCCTGGGCCTGGCACTCGCCGTCGTCCCCTGGTCCTGGGTGGCGGACCGGGCCGGACGCAAGCGCGCGATGACCTGGGCCATCGGTGCCGCCGTCGTCTTCGGCCTGCTGCTGCCGCTGGCTCCCGGCTTCGAAGCCATGCTGGCCGTGCGTTTTGCCGAGGGTGCGGCGCTGGGCGGGATTCCCGGCACCGCCCTGGTGTACCTGAACGAGGAGGTGCAGAAGGTGCACGCGGCAGTGGCCGCCGGCACCTACGTGGCGGGCACCACCGTCGGCGGGCTCGCCGGCCGGCTCGTGGCCGGCCCAGTGGCGGGACTGCTGGACTGGCGCGCCGGCGTGCTGGTGGTGAGCATCGTCGCCGCCGTGGCGGCCGTGCTGTTCGTCTGGCTGGCGCCGGCACCGCGGGGCTTCCGCCCGGTGATGCGCGGCCAGGGGCCAAGCCTCGCCCGGCGCATCCTGGCCAACCTGCGTGCACCCCGGCAGCTGGGACTCTACGCCCAGGGCTTCCTGCTGATGGGCGGCTTCGTGGCGGTCTACAACTACCTCGGCTTCCGGCTTGAGGCGCCGCCGTTCTCGCTGCCGGCGACCCTGGTCAGCCTGCTCTTCCTGGCCTACCTGGCCGGCACGGTGTCCTCGCGGCTGGCCGGCGGGCTCACCGTCCGGTTCGGCAGGCTGCCGGTGCTGCTGGCCGCGGTGCCGGTGGTCCTGGCCGGGCTCGCCGGCACGCTGGTGGACTCGCTGCCGGTGATCCTGGCCGGGCTGGTGGTCTTTACCGGGGGTTTCTTCGGTGCGCATTCGGTCGCTTCCGGCTGGACCCCGCGGCTGGCGGACCAGGGCAGGGCGCAGGCCTCCAGCCTGTACAACTTCTTCTACTACGCCGGTTCCAGCCTGCTCGGCTGGGCCGGCGGGCTGTTCTTCGGCCTGTTCGGCTGGACCGGCGTCGTGCTTTTTGCCGGGGGCCTGGCGCTGCTGGCCGGGACGGCGGCGGTGCTTACCCTGCGCGGGGCGCCCGGCTAGGGCCCGGCAGCCGCTGCCGGGCCGCACGC
>NZ_JBHTML010000338.1:0-1967 GCF_042679445.1 Arthrobacter sp. GCM10027362 | reverse complement strand
TTCGCCGCCCACGTGCGGCAGCTGGCCCAGGCGGGCTGGCAGCCGGCGCCCGCCCGGCCGCTGCCGGAACGGGTGGTGCTGCAGACCCACTGCCACGAATACTCCGTCTTCGGCGCCGGCACCCAGCGCCAGGCCCTCGCCGCCGCCGGCATCGCCGAGGTGGTGGATGCCGCCGGGTGCTGCGGAGTGGCAGGCAATTTCGGCTTCGAGAAGGAGCACTTCGAGGTGAGCATGCAGGTGGCCGGGCATGCCCTGGCGCCGGCGCTGCGCGGGACCGGCGCGGACACGGCAGTGCTCGCCGACGGCTTCTCCTGCTCCATGCAGGTGAAGCAGCTGGACCCGGACCGGCCGGCGCTGCACCTGGCCCAGCTGCTGGACCCCGGTCCGTCCCGGAATCCCGGTTCCGGCCCCTGACCACCGGGCCGGACCCTTGTCCCGGGCTCCGGCTGCGGGTACGTTGTTGGGAATTCGCCGAACACTGTGGCGGGAACCACCGCGAGCCCGGGAGGCGCCGTGAGCGACAGCGGCAGCACCGAGATGCCGTTCTCCCCTGACGAGTTCGCGGCGCGGCTGGCTGCGGTCCGGCAACGGATGGCCGGACAGGGGCTGGGCGCGCTGCTGGTGGCGGACCCGGCGAACATCTACTACCTGACCGGATACAACGCCTGGTCCTTCTACGCTCCGCAGCTGCTCTTCGTCCCCGCCGAGGGGGATATGGTCCTGTTCAACCGGCAGATGGACGTGGCCGGCGCCCGGCGCAGCACATGGCTGGCCGCGGAGAACATCGCCGGCTACCCGGACAGCTACGTGCAGCGCCCGCACCTCCACCCCTTCCACTGGGTGGCCGCTGCCCTGCGCCGGCGGCAGCTGATCGCTCCGGCCGCCGGGAGCTGCGTAGGGCTGGAGATGGATGCGCACTTCCTCACGCCCAAGGCCTACCGCGTGCTGGCCAACGCCCTCCCCGAGTGGACCCTGGTGGACTGCTTCGAACTGGTCAACTGGGTGCGCTCGGTCAAATCCCCGGCCGAACTCGAGCTGATGCGCCGGGCCGCCGTCATCACCGACAACGCCATGGCCGCGGCCGAGGAGGCCATCCGCGCCGGCACCCGCCAGTGCGATGTCGCCGCCGCCATCAGCCACGCGCAGATCACCGGCACGGAGGAATTCGGCGGGGACTACCCGGCGATCGTGCCGCTGCTGCCCACCGGGCCCGCCGCGGACACTCCCCATGTAGCCTGGAGCGACGAGCGGCTGCGGCCGGACGAAGCCGTCATCGTCGAACTGGCCGGAGCCTGCCGCCGCTACCACGTCCCGCTCGCGCGCACCTTCATCCCCGGCCGGCCCACGGAACGGCTGGCCCGGCTCGCCGAGGCCACCGGCGACGGCCTGAACGCGGTGCTCGACGTGATGCGGGCCGGGGTGCCCACCCGCGCGCTCTCCGCAGTGTGGAACCGCGCCATCTTCGAGTACGGCTACGAAAAGGAGTCCCGGCTGGGCTACTCGATCGGGATCGGTTATCCGCCGGACTGGGGCGAGCGCACCATCAGCATCCGCAGCGAAGACGAGACGGTGCTGGCCGAAAACATGACCCTGCACCTGCTCTGCGGCATGTGGATGCAGGGCAGCGGCTACGAACTCTCCGAGTCCGTCCGCGTCACGGCCACGGGGGTGGAAACCTTCACCTCCTACAAGCGCGGCCTGCTGCTGGTCGACGGCTAGGACCCGCGATGACCCCGGGCAGCCCCTCCCCCGCCGAGCAGGCAGTGCTGGCGCAGGTCCGGCCGGACGAAATCGAGGTCCTGGCCGCCCGGCTCATCGATGCCGGCGGAGGGAACCCGGGCGGCACCGAGGCGGCCACGGTGGCGGTGCTCGAGGCCGAAGCCCGGCGCCTGGGCTTCGAGGCCGACGTCCGGCCGGTGGCCCCGGGACGGCCGAACATCCTGGCCACCCTGGCGCCGGAGGCACCG
>NZ_JBHTML010000337.1:0-1975 GCF_042679445.1 Arthrobacter sp. GCM10027362 | reverse complement strand
GCGGCCTGCGGCCGCGCGGGCCGGGCCCCGGATCCGGCGGAGGCCGGCCCCGGCGGGGCCGGCCTTCAACCCCAGCCCTCCAACTGATAAAGTTCGCAATCCCAAGCAAACTTACCAGTGGAGTGCCAATGAAACGTCCCGGTCCGCGCGGGCCCCTGAGTTCCGCCCTGCTGAGCGCCTTGGCGGCCACCCCCGCCGATGCGTCCGGACTGCCCGCACTGGCCGGTGCCGCCGCCACGACCCTGGCGCAGACCCCCGATATTTTCCGCGACGAGGACCTGCAGCTGGCCCTCTTCTGCCTCTACGAGCTGCACTACACCGGCTTCGACGGCGTAGACGACGGTTGGGAATGGCATCCCGGGCTGCTCGCCGTCCGGGCCCGGCTCGAGGCGGGCTACGAAACGGCCCTGCGGGCCCGCGTCCGGCTTCCCGAACTGCCGGCCGCCACCGCGGAGGCGGTGGCCGGCACGCTCTTTGCCCTGACCGGTGCCGACGGCGGCCCGAGCGTTTCGCGGTTCATCGCCAAATCGGCCAGCAGGGAACAGCTGCACGAATTCCTTGTCCACCGCTCCATCTACCAGCTCAAGGAAGCGGACCCGCACAGCTGGGCCATCCCCCGGCTCACCGGCCGCGCGAAGGCCGCCCTGGTGGAAATCCAGGCGGACGAGTACGGCGGGGGCAGGGCGCACAGGATGCATTCGGCGCTGTTCGCCCGCACCCTGCGCGGTGCCGGGCTGGACGACACCTACGGCGCCTATATCGACCACATCCCGGCCGTCACGCTCGCCGCGCTGAACATGATGTCCCTGTTCGGCCTCAACCGCCGGCTGCGCGGAGCCGTGGCCGGGCACCTGGCGGCCTTCGAGATGACCTCCTCCATCCCCAACCGCTTCTACGCCCGCGGCGTCCGGCGCCTGGGTTACGGCGACGACGTTGCCCTGTACTTCGACGAGCATGTGGAAGCGGATGCCGTGCATGAGCAGATCGCCGGCCGGGACCTCGCCGGCGGGCTGGCCGAAACCAGCCCGGAACTGGTGGAGGACATTGTCTTCGGGACGGCCGCCTGCCTGGCCGTGGACGCGATGGTGGGCGAACACCAGCTGGCGGCCTGGCAGGCCGGAACCAGCTCGCTGCGGCGGCCCCTGCATGCGCCGGCAGCCGCCGGCATATGAACACTCCCGCGGCGGGCCCGCCGGAACTGGAGGATGCCGAGTACATCCTGCCGCTGAAGTGGAGCTCGGATGCCGGCCTGGGGGAACTGACCCGGTACCTGCGCCGGCTCAGCCGCTGGATCCGCGTCCGGGTGGTGGACGGCTCCGCGCCGGAGCTCTTCACCCGGCACGCGGCCGCCTGGCAGGGGATCGCCGAACACGTGCCGCCGGATCCGTGGCCGGGGCGCAACGGCAAGGTGGCCGGCATTATGACCGGGGTGCTGCAGGCGCGCGCCGCGCGCCTGGTGCTGGCCGACGACGACGTCCGCTACACCCTGCCGGCCCTGCGGCGCGCCGTCGGGCTGCTGCACGCGGCCGAAATCGTCCGCCCGCAGAACTACTTCATCCCCTTGCCGTGGCATGCGCGCTGGGACACCGCCCGCAGCCTGCTCAACCGCGCCTTCGGCTCGGACTTCCCCGGCACACTGGCGGTGCGGCGCGAGGCGCTGCTGGCGGCCGGCGGCTACGACGGGGACGTTTTGTTCGAAAACCTTGAACTGATCCGCACCGTCACGGCGGCCGGCGGACGCGAGGTGCGCGCCGATGACCTGTTCGTCGCCCGGGTTCCTCCGGCCGCCGCACACTTCGCGGGCCAGCGCATCCGGCAGGCCTACGATTCCTTCGCGCAGCCGGGCCGGCTGCTCCTGGAGCTGGCCCTGCTGCCGCTCATTGGCTGGTCGCTGCGCCGTCCCGTCCGCTGTCTTGCCCTGGCCGGCCTTGCCGGTGCGCTGGCGGAGCTGGGCCGGCGCCGGGCCGACGGTGCA
>NZ_JBHTML010000336.1:0-2012 GCF_042679445.1 Arthrobacter sp. GCM10027362 | reverse complement strand
AGCTGCAGGCTGCCCAGCCGGCGCCGTTTGAAGTAGCGCAGCGCAGCGGTGCCGGCGGCACGGGCCAGGAGGACCTCGGCCGCAGGGCGGGCCTGGGCCACGGTCTGCGGCTGCATGCAGTAGGAGACGGCCTCGATGAGCTGCTGCAGCCCGCCGGCGCCGTCCGGGCCGGCCTCGGCGGGTCCGTCCGCCGGCGCCGGGTAGCCGCGCTCCAGCACGGCGTCGATGATGGTCACCGGGATCCGGTTGCTGTTCTGGTATGGGGAGAGCCGCTCCAGCAGCATGCCGGTGCCCACGGCGGCAGCGTCCAGGCCGAACAGGTACCTGGCGGTCATCAGCGCCGTGGAGAAGGCGCTGACCACCAGTTTCGGCTGCAGCCGGAGCATCACCACTTCGGCCGGGGCGGTGCTCCGGAGCACCTCCAGCTGCAGGCCCAGCTCGGCGGCGGCGGCCTGGACGGAGCGCACCGCGGCGGGGCCGGCACTGGGATGGGGCTTGAAGACGCAGCGGTGCAGGCCGTGCGCGGCCGCCTTCTGCAGCATGCCGCGGTGCAGCGCGATCTCCTCATCCGGGGTGAGGATCCCGAGCTCGGCCAGGTACTGGCCGAGGACCAGGGCCCTGGGAGCGCAATCCCCGCCGCCCTCCCCGGCAGGGGCCGCCTCGGCCGGCAGCACCTCGGCCAACCGGCGCATGCCCGCCGCCAGCGCCGCCGCCGGGACCGGGACCAGTGCCGGGGAGTGCTCGCGCAGCAGCTGCGGCACCAGGCCCGGCACCAGGTCCACGTAGAGCAGGTTCTCCAGCCGCTGGGCGACCTCCCGGGGCACCGGATTGCGGGTGGGACCGTAGCTCATCAGCCCGTCCGAGTGCACGGAGACGGCCGCGGTGGCGAAAATCCGGCCCAGCGCCACGGCGGGGTTGACCTGGATGGACTCCACCCACAGGTGCAGCGGCCCGCCACCCAGCTCCCACCGGGTGCGCAGCAGCCGCTCCCACACCGGCAGCTCCTCCCCGCGCGGGTTGAACTGGCCGGGCCGGCACGGCCACAGCAGCGCGCCCAGGTCGATGGTCCGGTCGAAACGCGCGGCGGCCTCGGCGAAGCCGGGCGATTCGTGGAACGGGGTGGCCAGCTCCGGCAGCAGGGCGCTGTTGGCCAGCACCAGGATGCGCTCGCCGTCACCGGGCAGCCGGCCGGCGTCGGCCGCGGCGGCCAGGCAGACGCACTGGTACAGCGTGGAGACGACGAACAGGTGTTTCACTTCTGGCTCCTGAGGACTTTGCCGAGGATGCTGCGCCGCTTCGGGTCCAGGTCCGCCAGCCCGGCCCGGGCGACGGCGGGCGGCAGGGCGGCGACGGCGGCGCGGATGCCGGAGCGCAGGTCCCGGCGGACGTCCCGGGCCATCCGGTCGGAGCGGCCCAGGTGGTGGCAGGCGATGGCGTAGAACTGGCGGGCGGCCTTGGGCCAGAACCGCTCCGCCTCGGCATCGGCGGCGACCAGGGTAAAGACCTCCCGGTAGCTGCGCAAAAAGTCCAGCTGGCGGCGGTCGAAGACCTGGCTCAGCGACCCGGCCAGCCCGCGGCGGTAGAACGCGCCCAGCGTGCCGGAGACCGCGTAGCTGCGCGCCTGCAGGTGCAGCCGCCAGATCCACGGGCGGTCCTCGGCGGTGTGCAGCCCGTCGGGGAAGTGCAGCAGCCCGGCGTCCTTGAGCCGGCGGTCGAAGATCCCGAACGGGGCGTACGGATAGTCCACCATGGTGGAGGCGTCCTCCGGGCCGATGTCCGCGCGCGGGTCCAGGACGACGCCGCGGCGGGCCTGCGGGGCGCGGTGCACGGTGCGCACGCCGCCGGTGTGGCGGACGTGGTCCGCGCGCACGAAGTCCACCTCCAGGTCCCCGATTTCCTCCGCCAGCTGCGGCAGGTAGCCGGGCGCGTACCAGTCATCCGGGTCCAGGAAGGCCAGGTACCGGCCGGCGGCGGCGTCCAGGCCGCGGTTGCGGGCCGCGGCCAGGCCGGCG
>NZ_JBHTML010000335.1:0-2038 GCF_042679445.1 Arthrobacter sp. GCM10027362 | reverse complement strand
GCAGGCGACGGCGGCGCTGGCTTGGGCGGGCATGGCCGCCATCCTCCTGGCTGCGGTGACCTTCAATGCGGCGACGCCGTTCCCCGGCTATGCCGCGCTGCTGCCGGTGGCGGGCACGGCCCTGGTGATCCTGGCCGCCGCCCGTGGCCGCTACTCCCCCGCCCCGGTGCTGGGGCTCGGACCCGTCCAGTGGCTGGGCGGCGCATCCTATTCGGTGTACCTGTGGCACTGGCCGATCATCGTGCTCTGGCCCGGCGCCGCCGGCACGGCGGGCCCGGACGGCACGGCCCAGCCGCCCGATCCAGCCACGGCCGCGCAAATCATCGCCCTGACGCTGCTGCTCGCGGCGGCGACCAAGACGTTGGTCGAGGACCGCTTTCGGCTGGCCCTGCCGGCCCGGCGGCTGGCGCCCACCTACCGTTTTGCCGCCGTCGGCATGGCAACGGTAGCCCTCCTGGGCACCGCCCAGCTGGCGGAGGCCGGCTACCGCCAGCAGCTGGCGGCACAACAGCTCTCGGCGGCCAGCCAAAGCCGCAGCCCGTGCATTGGCGCGGCCGCCATCGCCCAAGGCTTCGACGTCTGCCCGCCGGATCCGGCCGCCCAGCTGGTCCCGGACCCCGCACTGGCCAGGGACGACCTGCCGGCGGTCTATAAGGACGGCTGCTGGGCCAATGAGGATTTCACCCACCGCCCCGTCTGCACCTACGGCCACGGACCGGTCCGGATCGCGCTGGTGGGCAATTCGCACGCCGGACAGTGGCTGCCGGCCCTGCAGGAACTGGCCGGGCGCCGGAACCTGACCATCACCACTTTCCTGCTGTCCCGCTGCAACGTAACCGATGCAGCCCTGGAACTGCGCAGCGAGCAGAAGACACGCAACTGCCTTGACTACGGCAGGTGGGTCATGGAACGGACCAAGGGAGACCAGTTCGACCTGGTAATCACCTCCGCCCGGCAGTCGGTGCCCATTGCGGGCGGAAGCTGGAAGGACACCGAGGCCCCCGCCGTGGCCGGCTACGAGTCCTACCTGGCCAAGTGGGCCGCCGCCGGCACCAATGTCCTGGTCATCAAGGACCCGCCCTACCCGGGCAGGCAGATCCGTTCCATCCCGGACTGCCTGGCCGAAAACGCAGGCCGGATCTCGGCCTGCGACGGCACGCCCGCCAGCTGGCACTGGATGGATCCGCTCACCAAGGCCGTGGACAGGCTGTCCTCCCCGCGCATCACCGCCGTGGACCTGGATAAGTACTTCTGCGCGGCCAACAGGTGCCCGGCGGTCATCGGGTCGGTGCTGGTCTACCGTGACGGTTCGCACCTGACCGCCACCTACGCCCGGTCCCTGGCACCCTACCTGGACCGGCCCATCCGCGAGGCGCTCGCGGCCCACCGCTCCGGCACCCGGTAGCGCAGGGAAGCACCCCATGGAACCGGAAACCGGGCATAGGCACCGGGACGCCGAAGCAGCGCAGGCCACCCGGCAGGCGTGGATCGACCAGGCGCGCTGGGCCGCGATCGTGCTCGTGGTTGCCGGCCACGCGGCGGGCCTGCTGCGCGGCCAGAGCGGGCTGGCCGTGATGTTTTCCAATTTCGTCTATATGTTCCACATCCCGGTCCTGATCCTGCTGGCCGGCTGGGGCGCGCGCCGCGCGGAGGCCAACGGCCGGACGCTGGTAAAAATCTGGTGGCAGCTGCTGCTGCCCTACGTGCTCTTCCAGCTCGTCGCCTTCCTGGTGAACTACCTGTTCGAAGGCGCCACCCCGCGCTGGACGTTCACCGGGCAGACCTTCGGCCTGTGGTTCCTGGTGGCCCTGGCCGCCTGGCGGCTCTCCGGCCCCTGGTTCCGCGGCCTGCGCGCGGCGGTACCGGTGGCCCTGGCCCTTGCCCTGGCCGCCGGACTCAGCCCGGACATCGGCGGCTTCCTCTCGCTCTCCCGGATCCTGGTCTTCCTGCCGCTGTTTGTGGCCGGGCCATGGATCGTGGACCGCGTGGCCCGCTGGCGGGGCCGGCGGCGGATGCGCCTGGCCGGGGCCGCGGTGCT
>NZ_JBHTML010000334.1:0-2043 GCF_042679445.1 Arthrobacter sp. GCM10027362 | reverse complement strand
GAGGCCGCCCCCGCCGCCGCAGCGCCTGCCGCTGCCGGGGTAGCCGCGCACGCCAAGCGCGGCACCGTGGAGAAGGCCTCGCGCATCCGCCAGGTCATCGCCCGCCGCATGCGCGAATCCCTGGACATCTCCACCCAGCTGACCCAGGTCATCGAGGTGGACATGACCCGGGTGGCCAAGCTCCGGACGGCCGCCAAGGACAAGTTCCTGGCCCAGAACGGCGTCAAGCTGACTTTCCTGCCCTTCTTCGCCAAGGCCGTGGCCGAGGCGCTGAAGCAGCACCCGAAGCTGAACGCCTCCTACGACGAGTCCACCCAGGAGATCACGTACCACAACGCCGAGCACCTGGCGATTGCGGTGGATACCGAGAAGGGCCTGCTGGTTCCGGTGATCAGCGATGCCGGCAGCCTGAACCTGGCCGGCCTCGCCGGCAAGATCGCCGACGTCGCCGCGCGCACGCGCAGCAACAAGATCGCCCCGGACGAACTCTCGGGCGGCACGTTCAGCATCACCAACATCGGCAGCGTCGGCGCCCTGTTCGATACCCCGATCATCAACCAGCCGCAGGTCGGCATCCTGGGCACCGGCGCCATCGTCAAGCGCCCCGTGGTGATCACCAATGAGGACGGCGACGACGTGATCGCCATCCGCTCGATGGTCTACCTGTCCCTGACCTACGACCACCGCCTGGTGGATGGCGCGGACGCCGGACGCTTCCTGCAGACGCTGAAGGCCCGGCTGGAAGAGGGCGCCTTCGAGTCGGACCTCGGCCTCTGACGGACCGCAGGCACGACGGCGGGCGGGCACCTCGGGTGCCCGCCCGCCGTCGGCGCTTCCGGCGCCCGCACGGTTCTACTACGCGTTGTAGAAAAGTTATCCGGGGCGCGGCCGCCGCGGACCGGGATGTCGACATTTGGTCGATAAGATCGAGCGTATGGAATTCCTTCGGTACCTGCTCCTTTTCATCCATATCCTCGGCGTGGCGGCGATTGTCGGCGTTTGGTTCGCCACCTTCCGCAGGCCCGGCGTCAGCCCGTGGCAGTTCCACGGCGCCTGGGTCCAGCTGCTGACCGGCCTGCTGCTGGTCGGCGTCATCCAAATGGGCCACAGCGCGAACCTCGCCGGATTCCCGGAAGGCCCCAACAACGTCAAGGTCGCGGTCAAGCTGGTCATCGCCCTGGTCGTCTTCGTGGCCGCCATCATCGGCTACCGCAAGCAGAAGAAGGGCCAGCCGGTCAGCACCGGCCTGGCGCACGCCGTCGGCGGCATGGCGCTGATCAACGTCGCCGTCGCCACCCTCTGGCAGTAAATCCCACGGCACCTCCGGCGGCCGGTCTCCCAGGACGGGAGACCGGCCGCGCCTTTGCTGCGGTGGCCATCAACCGGACCGCCCCCTAGGATGAAACCGATGGGACCGGCACACGATGCCGGCTCTGCACCAGGAAGCGACCTCGCAAGAGGCAAGATCAAGGAGCACACATGGCTACAACCCGTTCTGCCCACACCGTCTGGAAGGGCGACCTGCTGACCGGATCCGGCCAGACCACCCTGGACACCTCGGGCCTGGGCACCTACGACGTCACCTGGAAGGCGCGCACTGAGGAATCCGAAGGCAAGACCAGCCCCGAGGAGCTGATCGCCGCGGCGCATGCCTCCTGCTACTCGATGGCCTTCAGCAACATCCTCAAACAGGCCGGACACGCTCCCGAGGAGATCAATACGGCGGCCGAGGTCGACTTCGATACCTCCAGCGGGGCACGCATCAGCGAAATCCGCCTGACTGTCAACGCCACCATTCCCGGCATCGGCGAGGAGGACTTCCAGCGCCTTGCCGAGGACGCGAAGAAGGGCTGCCCGGTCTCCCAGGCGCTGGCCTCCGTCCCAAGCATCACCCTGCAGGCCACGCTCAAGAGCTGAACTGCGGGCCACGGACTGCAGGCTGCCCCCACCCGCTGCCGGGGCCCGATGACGGGCCCCGGCAGCGGGCATTAAGCCCCGGTCCGGCCGGCCTGCTGCAGGCCGGCCTGCTGCGGACGCGGCGGC
>NZ_JBHTML010000333.1:0-2055 GCF_042679445.1 Arthrobacter sp. GCM10027362 | reverse complement strand
AAGGTGGCCTCGCGGTCCTCCCAGCATTCGAAGATGTTGGGGCAGCCGGCCTCCTCGCACACGGTGTGCAGGCCTTCGGCCTGGACCAGGTTCTTCAGCCCGACGTACTCGGGGCCGATGTTGACCCTGGCCCTGATCCAGTCCGGCTTGCGTTCGACCGGGGTGGCGGCGTTGCGGGCCTCGACGCGCAGCAGGCGCCGGCCTTCGGGTGCCAGGGTCACAGCAGGGCTCCTTCCGGGGAAGCGGCGGCCGGGGACGTGGCGGGGTCCTTGGCCAGCCGTGCCTCGAATTTGCGCAGTTCCTCTTCCACCCGGTCCGCGATCTCGGCGGGAAGCACCTTCTGGCCGGTTTCGGCCTCGATGGTGGTGGAGCCGGCGTCGGTGATGCCGCAGGCGATGATCTGCGAGTACGGGGCCAGGTCATTGCTGCAGTTCAGCGCGAAGCCGTGCATGGTGACGCGGCGGTTGACCCGGATGCCGATGGCCGCGATCTTGCGTGCCGGCCCCTTCCCGTCGGCCTCGATCCAGACGCCGGAACGTCCCTCGATCCGGGTGCCCGTGATGCCGTAGGCGGCCAGCACGTTGATCAGCACCTGCTCCAGGATGTCCACGTAGTCGGCGACCCTGGTGGGGTCCGGAAGGGCGACGATCGGGTAGCCGACCAGCTGCCCGGGGCCGTGCCAGGTCAGCTTGCCGCCGCGGTCCACGTTGACCACCGGCGTACCGTCCAGCGGACGTTCATGGTCTTCGGTGCGTTTGCCTGCGGTGTACACCGAGGCATGTTCGAGCAGCAGCACCGTGCTGGGTGTGGTGCCGGCGACTACTTCTTCATGGATGCGGCGCTGTAGCGCCCAGCCCTCTTCGTAGTCAACGTAATCGGGGGCAAATCCCACCCGGGAAAACTCAAGAGTCATGGGCCAAGCCTACGCCCCGGCCTCCCGCAGACTCCATTCGGGCCGGCAATTGTGTACCAACGGGCAGATCTGCGCGGCTGTGGATAACTTCTGCACCCCGGCCGCGGAGGGTGTAAACAAAGTTCCATGGATGGACAGCAGCCCGGACCCGCCGGTCCCGAACCACCGCGGCCCGAGGTCGAGGGACTGGAGGTTGTGCGTTGGCTTGGCAGCGGGGCCTCGGCGTCGGCCTGGCTGGCCAGGGACGACGACGGCACGGAGTATGCGCTCAAGGTCTATCGTCCGGCAGTCCGGCCGGGCGGCGGCGGGCTGGACGGGGAGCTGGTGCTGCTGGCCCGCCTGGAGCACGAGCATCTGGTGCGGGCCCACCGCCAGGTGGCGACCAGCCTGGGCCCGGGACTGCTGCTGACCTTCGCGGCGGGCGGCTCGCTGGCCGCGCTGGTGGCGGCCCGCGGTCCGCTCACTGCCGGCGAGGCGGTCACCGTCCTGACGCCGCTGGGGCAGGTCCTGGCCTTCCTCCACGCGCAGGGGGTCAGCCACGGAGACGTCTCGCCGGGCAACGTGCTCTTCACTGCCGTCGGCAAGCCCCTGCTGGCGGACCTGGAAGCGGGCAGGGTCGCCGGTTCGGCACCCCTCCGGCAGGCTGCCACGCCCGGCTTCCAGCCGGCCTCGGAACCAGCCGGACCTGCAGCAGACATCTACGCCCTGGGCGCGCTTGGCTGGTACGGGTTGACCGGACGGGTTCCGGCGGCCACCGAGGCCAGGCCGCCGCTGGGTATTCTCTGTCCGGGCGTGCCTGCCGAGCTGGTGGCGGTCCTGGAGGAGGCCCTGGACGATGAACCATCCGCCAGGCCGTCCGCCGCTGATTTCGCCCGCCGGGTGTACCGCTGCGCCCCGGCCGAGCCGCTGGATCTGGCCGGCGCGGTCCATCCCAGCGTGGTGCCTCAGTTGCTGACCCGGCGGCAGCCACCGGACGCCGGGCAGCGGAACCGTCCCCGGCTCCGGCACCTGGCCGAGCCGGAGCCGGGCGGAACCGGCGGACTCAGGGCAGGCAGGTGGCGGCCGGACCTGAGCCATCTGCTGTTGGCGGGCATCGCCCTCATCGCCGCTGTGGGCCTGGGCATTGCCGTCGTCGGGATGCT
>NZ_JBHTML010000332.1:0-2072 GCF_042679445.1 Arthrobacter sp. GCM10027362 | reverse complement strand
CCGGCGGCCGCGCTGCGGGCCCCGGCCCTTCGGCGTGCGCCGCGGCACCGTGCCGCCCGCCTTGTCCTGGCCCGAAGGCTTGCGGGCCTTTTTGCCCTGCTGCTCCTGCTGCACCGAGGGCTGGCGGGAGCTTCGGGCGGTCCGCCCCCGGACGATGCCGATGAATTCCTCGATGGTCTCGTCGGTGCGCTCGCTGAGCCAGGCCAGGCCGATCCGGGTCCCCTCGGCCCCGGACACCGGCTTGCAGACCACGTCCTTGCGGTTGTACAGCCGGGCCACGGACATCGGCAGGATCATCACGCCGGCCCCGGAAGCCACCACCTCGATGCCCGTCTTGGCACCGCCCATGGCCTCCGGGTCCAGGACATTCTCCCCCGCCAGCGCGGCCAGCGGGACCTCGTCGTCATACAGGGCGACGTCGTGTTCCCTGGGCGCGACCACAACGGGCAGCTCCTCGTACAGCGGGATCAGGCTCAGGCCCTCGCGGTCCACCGGCAGGCGGACAAAGCTCAGGTCCGCCCGGCCGTCGCGCAGGATCTGCAGCTGTTCCGCCTCGGTGCACTGGAAAACGGTCAACGGGATGTCCGGCAGCCGTTCCTCCCAGCGCCGGGTCCATTTCCCGGGAGTGACACCGGGGACGAATCCCACCGACAGGGACCGTGCGGCTGGGTGTTCCTGGTCCATCTGTTCCTCCGGCCTCGGGTGCCGGGCAGTTCTCCGGCACGTCATCACACTAACGCAGGGCCCCGGCCGGGGCGCTGCCGGTGCGCAAAGCGTGCGGGAGAGGCGGCGGGCGCTAGGCTTATTCCATGACCAGCGAGAAGCCATCCCAGTCCATGAAGCCGGCCACGGCCGCCAAGAAGCTGGGCATCTACCTGCCGGCGGCGCCGCAGGAGTTCCAGGACAATCCAATCTCGCGTGCCGAATTCAACGAGCTGCAGTCCAATCCGCCGGCCTGGCTGTCCGAGCTGCGGCGCAACGGCCCGCACCCGCGGCCGGAGGTCGCGCGCAAACTGAACGTCTCGATCGGCGGTCTGGCCCGCGGCGGTGTCAACGAGCCGCTGACGACGGCGCAGATCAGCGAGCTGCTGCAGAACCCGCCGCAGTGGCTGGTCGCCGAGCGGGCCACCCAGGCCGCCGTACGGGCCGAAGCCAAGCGCGTGAAGGACAAGGAAAAGGCCGCCAAGAAGGCCGGCAGGTAGCCCGGCCCTCCCGGTTTGCCCGCGAACCGGCTCCGCGCTGCGGGACATTCCTGCAGCGCGGAGCCATGTCGCGGCGCACCGGGCGGGAACGGGCCGGTCAGTCCTGGTGGAGCTGGACGAGGTTGCCGCAGCCGTCGTCGAACACGGCGGCCACCGCCCCGGAGGGATCCGGCGCCGGCTCGGCGGTGAACTTCACGCCCAGGCCGGACAGGCGCTCGTACTCGGCCTGCACGTCCGGCACGCCGAAGACAACGGCCGGCAGGCCGGCCTCGTACACGCCCCGCCGATAGGCCTCGCCCACCGGGTTGTCGCTGGGTTCGAGCAGCAGGCCGGTCCCCTGCCCCTCGTCCGGAGACTTCACGATGTAGAGGTTGTACTCGGGCATCGCCATGAGTTCTTGGAAACCCAGCGTCCGGGTGTAGAAGGCGAAGGCTTCGGCGGGGTCCGTGACATGGATGCTGCACATCTTGATTCGCATGGTTGGAACCCTACCCGGGTCGCGGCGTTCATCGGCTTATGTCCGCGTTCCACAGCGCTGAGGTGCTGCCGCCGGGTGCATGTCCCGGGCGGAAAATCCTCCCCAGGACTGACCCCGGGGCCGGGATCGTGTCGGTACAGTCGGAAGCACCCGGCACCGCAGGGGCGGAAGCCACCGGGGTACAGCAACGGACGGGGGAGCCGCGATGCCTTGGGACTGCCTTTTCTGGCTGCCCGCGGTCCTGTTCGGCGGCCTGTTTGCCCTGCTGCTGGCCGCCGGCGCGCTGGTGAGCGTGTTCCGCCGCGAGTGCCACGGCAGCGCAGCCAGGGCGGCCCGGGCCGCTGCCGTCGTCCTGGTTCCGGTCCTCGGGCCGGTGCTGTGGCTGGCCGCGG
>NZ_JBHTML010000331.1:0-2096 GCF_042679445.1 Arthrobacter sp. GCM10027362 | reverse complement strand
GCCTCCGGCCTCTCCGCCGGCCGGATCCGCCTCATCGGCGGCGGCGCCGCCAAACTGGCCGCCGCCACCGGCGGCCGCCCGGACCTGGCCGTCTACGCCCACCCGGTGACCGAATCCGGCCGGGTGGAACTGCTGCCCTTCCTGCACGAGCAGTCCGTGTCCATCACCGCCCACCGCTTCGGCACCCCCAACCACCTCACCGACGGACTGATTTGAGCCGCGGTGCCGGGCGGATCCGCGTCCTGCGTGCGCATCGCCACGTACAACACCAGTCTGTTCCGCCGCGCCGCCGGAGCGCTGCTGGCGGACCTGGCCACACCGGACAACCGGCAGGCCCGCAACATTGCCGAGGTGATCCAGCGGATTGATCCGGACATCCTGCTGCTGAACGAATTCGATTACGTCCCGGACAGCCCCGGCAGCCCGTCCTGCGTGGACCTGTTCCGCGCGAACTACCTGGAGGCCGGCCAGCACGGCCAGGCCCCGGTGCGCTACCCATACGCGTTCACGGCGCCGTCCAACACCGGCGTGCCCACGGGACTGGACCTGGACGGGGACGGGGCGGCGGACGGGCCCCGGGACGCCTTCGGCTACGGTGAGTTCGAGGGCCAGTACGGCATGGCGGTGCTGTCCAAATACCCTGTCGACGCCGCCCGCGCGCGCACCTTCAGGTATTTCCGCTGGCAGGACATGCCCGGGAACCTGATGCCCGCGGATTTCTACCCGGAGCCGGCCCGGGCGGTGCTGCGGCTGTCCAGCAAGTCCCACTGGGACCTGCCGGTGTCCGTGCCCGGGCTGATGCTGCACGTGCTCGCCAGCCACCCCTGCCCGCCGTTTTTCGACGGCCCGGAGCGGCGCAACCAGCGGCGCAACCACGACGAGATCCGGCTGTGGGCCGACTACGTGGCCGGCGGGGCCCGTGCCGGTTACCTGTACGACGACGCCGGGGGCGCCGGCGGCCTGGCGGCGGGGGAGCGCTTCGTGGTGATGGGCGATTTGAACGCGGACCCGCGGGACGGCAGGGCCTGGCCCGGCGCCGTCCGCCAGCTGCTGGACCATCCGCTCATCCAGGACCCGAGCCCGGCCTCCGCCGGAGCGGTGGAGGCGGCCCGGCTGCAGGGCGGGGCCAATGTGCGCCATTTGGGCGATCCTCGGCTGGACACGGCCGACTTTGGCCGGGCCACGGGTAACCTGCGGGTGGATTACGTGCTGCCGTCCCGGAACCTGGCCGTGGCCGGGGCCGGGGTGTTCTGGCCGCGGTCCGGCGAACCCGGCGCCGAGCTGACGGGCGGCTTCCCGTTTCCCACCAGCGACCACCGCCTGGTCTGGGTGGACCTGGCGCTTCCGTAAAACGGATTCCGTTCGCCAGTGGGCGTCCGGCGGGGCCGGACGCCCACTCCTTATTCGGCGTCTTATTCGGCGTCGTGGTCGGTCTCGAGGACCTTGACCAAGGCGTCCAGGACGTCCTCGGCTCCCTCGCCCTCGGCGCGCAGCACCACCTGGGTGCCGAACTCCGCGCCCAGGCTCATCAGGGACAGGATGCTCGAGGCGTCCATCGCCTCATCCTCGGGAGTCCCGGCCAGCGCAATGGTCACCTCGACGGGCTGCTCCCCGGCCGCTTCGGCGAAGATCGCGGCGGGGCGGGCGTGCAGGCCGACGCGGCTGGCAATGGTGGCGGTACGTTCGGGCATGGTCTCTCTCCTTGGGTTTGGGTGGATGGTCAGAGCCCGAGGGCGTCGAGGACGGGCAGTTTGGTCCGGACGGCCGTCCGGGCCTCGGCTGCGCTGTCCGCGGACAACGCCAGCCCGGCCAGCTCCCGCGCCTGCTCCAGGCTGATGCTCCGGAGCACGGCGGCGACGCCGGGCAGGGCACGGGAGGTCATGGACAGGGTGCTCACACCGAGCCCAACCAGGACGACGGCGAGGGCAGGGTCCGCGGCGGACTCGCCGCAGACCCCGACGGGCTTGGGCGCATCCGGGGAAGCCGCCCGGGGGCCGTCGAACAGGCCCTGGACCAGGCGCAGCACGGCGAGCTGCCACGGGTCGTTGAGCACCGCGAGCGGGCCGAGCTGGCGGTCCGCCGCCATGGTGTACTGG
>NZ_JBHTML010000330.1:0-2113 GCF_042679445.1 Arthrobacter sp. GCM10027362 | reverse complement strand
CGCAACGGTGCCGCCCCCGCCGGCCGGCACCCGCTCCGAGCACTTCGGCCCTACCGTGCGCCATCCGGACGACCCGGGTGCCGGCCGCGCCCCCGCGGCCGGAGCCGTCCCCGTGGCGGTGACATAATGGCGGGCATGCGCTTGGCTGTCTTCACCGGCTCGTCCCCGGGCCATGATCCCGTCTACGCCGAAGCGGCCGGGCAGTTTGCCGCCAGGCTCGCCTCGCGCTCGGTCGGCATTGTCTACGGCGGCGGCCGGGTGGGCCTGATGGGCGTGGTCGCCGACCTGGCCCTGGCCGCCGGCGGCGAAGTCATCGGCGTCATCCCCGACTCCCTGCAGTCTGCGGAGGTCGGGCACACGGGGCTGACCCGGCTGCACGTGGTGGGTTCCATGCACGAGCGCAAGCAGCTCATGGCGGACCTTGCGGACGGCTTCGTGGCGCTGCCCGGCGGCGTGGGCACGCTGGAGGAGATCTTCGAGGCCTGGACCTGGCTCCAGCTGGGCATCCACGCCAAGCCGGTGGCCTTCCTGAACATCAACGGTTTCTGGGACCACCTGCTGGCGGGCCTGGACGGCATGGTCCGCGCCGGCTTCGTCAGGGAGGAGTTCCGCGGCACGCTGATTGTCGAAGACTCCGCCGAGGCCCTGCTGGAGGCCCTCGGGCGCTGGCGGGCCCCGGAGCGCAAATGGCGGCGGCCCTCGGACGTCCCGCGCACATGAGCCGGCAGGGCCGGGCAAAACGGCCGGAGGGTACGGCGGCCGCACGGCACCTGGCCGCCGTGGGGGAAGCCGTCCGGGAACTGCCGCCGTCCTGCTTCGCCTTCGTCATGGCCACCGGCATCCTCTCCACCGGCTGTTCGCTGGTGGGCGCCCGGTGGCTGTCCGCCGCGCTGTTCGCCGTCGCCGTGGCCGCCGGCGGACTGCTCGGCTTCGCGACCGTCTGGCGTGCCGTGTCCTTCCGCGGGGAGCTGGTCCGCGACCTGCGGGACCCCGCCACCGCCTTCGGGTTCTTCACCATCGTGGCCGCGGCCAACGTGATCGGCCTGCACTACGATCTGGCCGGGGAGCCGCGGGTGGGGCTGGTGCTGGCGCTGGCCACCGCTGCGGTATGGCTGCTGCTGACCTACTGGCTGCCGTGCGAACTGCTGCTGCGCGAACGGCCCGAGCCGGCCATCACGCGCGCCAACGGCAGCTGGTTCCTCTGGGTGGTGGCCACCCAGTCGCTGGCCGCCGCTGCCGCCGTCGTCGGCACCACCACCCGCGCCCAGTTCGTGGGCGCGGTGGCCACCGGGCTCTGGGGGGTGGGCGTGATGCTGTACCTGATCATCGCCACGGTGGTCACGCTGCGGCTGCTGACCCGCCCCAACCGGCCCGAATCGCTCAGCCCCACCTACTGGATCTACATGGGCGCCACCGCCATCACCGTGCTGGCCGGTTCCCGGATCCTGGCGATGCCGGCACAATTCCCGGTCTCCCGCCTCACGGAGCCGTTCGTGGCAGGGGCCAGCTACGTGCTCTGGGCGGTGGGCATGTGGTGGATTCCGCTGCTGGTACTGTTCGGGATCTGGCGCCACGGGGTCTGGCGCTACCCGCTGCGCTATGAGGCCTCGCTGTGGAGCATCGTCTTTCCGCTCGGGATGTTCGCCGCGGCCACCATCTTCTTCGGCCGGCACGAAGGCATTCCGGTGATGGTGCGCACCGGTGAGGCAGGGGTGTGGATCGCCGCGGCGGCGTGGACCGCCGCCGCGGCCCTCATGCTGGCCGCCTTCGCGCGCTGGCTGCGCGGCCTGGCCCGCCCGGCCGCCGCCTGACACCGGGAAGCGGGCATATAAGCGGGCATAAGAGAGCCCCGCACGGTCGGGGAAGCATGCGGGGCTCTCTGTGAACTGCGCCGGGCGCAGTCGTGTGGGGCCGCCTGTCAGGCGGGCAGCTGCAGAACCTGGCCGACGAAGATCAGGTTCGGGTTGGACACGGTGTCGGCATTGGCCGCGTGCAGGGCCTGCCAGCCGCCGGCCACACCGAGCTGGGCGGCAATGTTGCCCAGGGTGTCGCCGGGCTGGACCGTGTAGGTCCCGCCGCTGGCGGCCGGGGCCGCGGGGGCCTCGACCGGGGC
>NZ_JBHTML010000329.1:0-2205 GCF_042679445.1 Arthrobacter sp. GCM10027362 | reverse complement strand
CCGCCGGCGTGCAGCGGGCGCAGGTCGAAGCTGGTGCGCCACTGCCGCTGCGGCACGCCCGCCAGGGCCAGGTGGGCGTCGATCGGGTCCGGATCGGTGAGCGAGCCGGGGTTCAGGATCCCGGCCGGGTCCCAGATCCGCCGGTACGCGGCGAAGGCGGCCAGCAGCGCCGGCGAGTACATGACCGGCAGCAGCTCCGAGCGGGCCCGTCCGTCCCCGTGCTCGCCCGAGAGCGAGCCGCCGTGGCGGACCACCAGTTCCGCGGCCTCCTGCGAGAAGGCGCGGAATACCGTGCGCCCGGCGTCGGTGCGCAGGTCGTAGGTGATCCGGATGTGCATGCAGCCGGCGCCGAAGTGCCCGTACATCACGCCGGTGAGCCCGTACCGGGCCAGCAGGTCGCGGAATTCGGCCAGGTAGTCCGCCAGCTTCTCGGGGGCGACCGCGGAGTCTTCCCAGCCGGGCCAGGACTCGCCGCCGCTGGCCAGCCGGGAGGACAGCCCGGCACCGTCCTCGCGCACCCGCCAGAGCGAGGCCCGCTCCGCCGGGTCCGGGACGGCCCGCCCGTCCACCATCCGCCCGTTTTCCCGCAGCCGCACCAGCAGCCTCTGCGCCTCGGCGGCGACCGCGGCCGGATCTTCGCCGTCCAGGTCCACGTACAGCCAGGCTTTGCCTCCGGGCAGGCCGCGGACGGCGTCCCGGCCCCGGCGGAAGCGCATGGTGTCCACGATCGCCTCGTCGATCCCCTCCACGGCGGCGGGGGAGAACGCCAGGATGTCGGGGATGTCCCGGGCCGCCTCCACCACGTCCGCATAGCCGAGGCAGACCAGCAGGGCGCTCGCCGGCTTGGGCACCAGCTTCATCCGGGCGCCGACCACGACGGCGCAGGTGCCTTCGGAACCGACCAGGGCGCGGGCAACGCCGAAACCCCGTTCGGGCAGCAGGTGGCCCAGGTGGTAGCCGGAGACCTGGCGCTGGATCCGGCCCAGTTCGGTGCGGAACGCTGCCAGGTTCTGCCGGGCCAGGTCCTGCAGCGCCGCGGTCAGTTCCGCGGCGCGGGCGGCCGAGGCGGCATCCGTCGGGTCCGTGGCGCGCAGCCGCCCGGCGGAAGCGGTGAGCCGGGCGCCGTCGGCGGTGACGACGTCGAGCTCGGCCACATGGTCCGAGGTGCGCCCGTAGCGCACCGAATGGTTGCCGCACGCGTCATTGCCCAGGGCGCCGCCGACCGTGGCGCGGTTGCGCGAGGAGGGGTCCGGGGCGAAGGTCAGCCGCCCCCCGGTGGCCCGCTCCACCTCGCGGGAGAGCACCGCGAGCACGGTTCCCGGCTCCACCGACACCGTCCCGGCGGCTTCGTCGATGCCGCGGATCCGGTTCAGGTGCCGGGAGAAGTCCAGCACCACGCCCGGGCCCACGGCATTGCCGGCCATCGAGGTCCCGCCGCCCCGCGCGGTCAGCGGCGTGCCGGTTTCCCGGCATATGGCCAGGGCGGCGGCGACGTCGTCCGCGCTGCGCGGGAACACCACGGCCAGCGGCGGCACCCGGTAGTTGGACGCATCGTAGGAATATTCCGCGCGCCGGCGCGGCGAGTCATCCGCGTCAAGTCCGGCGGCGGCGAGGCGGGCCGGCACGGGCGGCCGGACACGGGCGGAGCTGGGACTGCTCATGCCCACTATCGTGCGGCTCGGAGCCGCGGATCGGCAACCGCCGGGGATCACGTACCGTGGAGGCGTGCCAGTTCGTGATCCCCGCCGTCCCCGCGTCGTCGTCCTCGCCGCCGAAAACCAGCCGCGCCCGCACAACCTGGAGCGGCTCAAGGCGCGCGCCGACGTCGTGCTCACCGACGCCGCCGGCCTGCCGGCGGCCCTGCCCGGGGCGGATGTGCTGTTCCTCTGGGACTTCTTTTCCCCGGCCCTGCGCGCGGCCTGGCCGCGGGCGGATGCGCTGCGCTGGGTGCACGTGGCCGCGGCCGGGGTGGACGCGGTCCTGTTCGACGAGCTGCGCGCCTCCGACGTGGCGGTGACCAACGCCCGCGGGGTCTTCGACGCGCCCATCGCCGAATTCGTGCTCGCTTCCGTCCTGGCCCACGACAAGCAGCTGCACCTGAGCAAGAGCCTGCAGCGGCAGGGCCTCTGGCGGCACCGCGAGCCCGCCCGGACCGCGGGGTCGCACGCGCTTGTAGTCGGCACCGGCGGCATCGGCCGGGCCGCC
>NZ_JBHTML010000328.1:0-2229 GCF_042679445.1 Arthrobacter sp. GCM10027362 | reverse complement strand
GGCAGGCCGAGATCGCCAGGCCGCGCTTCGGCCAGGCCGCGGTCTGGGCCGAGTCACCGCTGCAGCTGCTCAGCGCCGTCGAGGCCCACAGCGCCGGCCTGCTGGGCCGGCACACCACGGTCCATGCCCGCGGGGATGCCGCCGGCCTGGACCGCACCGTGGCCCTGCTCCGGGACCAGGTCCCGGCAGGCCTCAGTTTCGCGGACGCGGCCGCCGCCGTCCCGTCCGTCCGTTCCGGCGAGCTGGCCCGCTGGGTGGCCGGGGACGCCTATTCCGGGAAGGTCCAAACCGAGCTGCTGCGCGGGATCCGCGCCGACGAGGTGGTGATCCTGGACGACGGCCTGGCCACGCTGAAGCTGCTGGCCACGCTGGTGCGGGACCGCCCGGTCCCGCTCATCCGGCCCCGCCACCAGGCCGGCGCCCCGCGCCGGATGCTGGGACTGGCCACCTGGCACCACCTGCGCCGGCTGGCCCGGCAGGGCCGGCTGCTGGTCTTCACCGCCCTGCCGGTGCCCGCCGCCGTCGAACGCCGGTTCCGCGCCCTCGGCGGCAAGCTGGAGCGGCACCGCTTCGAGTGGCTGGGCACCCAGCCGGCCACCGAGTACATCCGCGAGCCCACCGTCCTGGTCGGCTCGGCCCTGCCCGCGGACGGGCTGATCCACCCGGCACCGTACATCGAGTGGGTCCGGTCCCTGACCGAGGACGGCCCGGTCAGCTACTTCCCGCACCGCCGGGAGACGCCGCAGGTGCTCGAGGCCCTGGCCGCGCACCCGCTGATCCACGTCAACGAGCACACCGTCCCGGTGGAAATGCGGCTGCGCGGGCTGCGGCCGGGCCAGGTGGTCCGCGCCCTGCCCTCCACCGTGCTGGCCTCGCTGCGGCTGATCCTGGCCCCCGGCGGCATCCCCCTGCGCGGCCATGCCGTCCCGGAACACTGGTGGACCCCGAAGACTTCGCGGGAACTGCGCCGGCACCTGAGCAGCTCGCTCAATGACGCCGGCCCGGCTGGGCACCGCCCCGGGCGTGCGGGCAGCACCGGCTATCCGGGAGCGGCGTCATGAGCACGCCGGCGCTGCCGGAAACCGGCGCCGGCTACCGGATTACCGCCGTCGCGGACAGCGACTCGTACCTGAAGTTCGCCTGTGCCACGCTGCAGAACCTCGGGCCCGGCTGGGAGCGCCAGGTCCTGCTGGTCCGCTCGCCGCTGCTGCCCACCCGCGACCAGCTCGCCGCAGCCACCGCCGGAACCTTCCAGGACGGCCGGAACGTGCCGGTACTGCCGGCGCATGCGCTGCGCACCTCGCTGGCCGGCAGCGACGTCGTGCTGGCAGCCGCCACCGGCCCCGTGGCGGAGGAAATCTTCGCCCATGCGGCCCGGATCACCCCGCGCCCGGCCCTGCTGTCCGCGCTGCCCGGCGTCGCCATCCCCGCCACCGGCAAGGCGCTGCGCTTCCGCGCCCTGGGCGATGCCTTCATCACCCACAGCTACGCCGAATGCCGGGCCTTCAGCGACCAGGCGGAGCTGCTGCGGCAGGAGCAGCAGATCCTGGTCAGCCGGCTGCCGTTCCTCACCTCGGCCCTGAGGCCGGAACCGGTAATCACGCCGCTGCGCGCGGTGGTCTTCGCCCCGCAGGCCAAAGTGCCGGTGGAGCGCGCGGACCGGGTGGCCATCCTGCAGGCCCTGGCCGCGCTGTCGCGCCGGTCCGGGCTGCCGGTCCGGGTGAAGCTGCGCGCGTGGGCCGGCGAGCCGCAGACCCACCGCGAGCAGTACCCGTACGACACCCTCTGGGAGCAGCTGGTGGAGAGCCGCGCCGCCGCCGGGCACGAACTTCAATTCCGCACCGGCCCGATGGCGGAGCAGCTGGTCCCCGGCACCGCCCTGGTGACCGTCAGCTCCACCGCGGCGCTGGAGGCGGTCGACGCCGGCCTGCCGGTACTGGTCCTCTCCGATTTCGGCGTCTCCGAGCAGATGCTGAACAAGGTCTTTGACGGCAGCGGCCTGCTCGGCACGCTCGAGGACCTCAAGGCCGGGCACTTCTTCCACCCCGAAGCGCACTGGCTGCGGGACAACTACTTCCACAAACAGGACACTCCGCTGGGCGACCTGCTGGCCCTGTACGCATGCCGGGCCCGGGCCGGCAAGCTGTCCATGAGCGGCGAACGGCTGGCCGCGGCACAACGGCGCCGCCTGCGGCAGCGCCTGCGCACCCTGCTGCCGGCGCCGGCGCT